>NZ_CP026003.1:0-19419 GCF_003086795.1 Stenotrophomonas sp. SAU14A_NAIMI4_5
ATGGATGCCTGGTCCCGAAGTCTCGAACGCCTCGAAGCGGAGTTCCCGCCGGAAGACGTTCACACCTGGTTGAAGCCGCTGCAGGCCGATCTGCGCGCGGACAGCCTGGTGCTGTATGCCCCGAACGCCTTCATCGTCGACCAGGTACGCGAGCTGTACTTGGCCCGGATCCGCGAGCTGCTGACGCACTTCGCGGGTTTCGGCGACGTTTTTCTTGAAATCGGCTCGCGCCCGCGGCCCTCGGAGGCGCAGAACGCGCCGGTTTCGAGCGCGGCGACGGCGGTGGCAGCCGAACCGCAGGTGCCGTTCGCCGGCAACCTGGACAACCACTACACCTTCGCCAACTTCGTCGAAGGCCGCAGCAACCAGCTGGGCCTGGCCGCTGCCTTCCAGGCGGCGCAGAAGCCGGGCGACCGCGCGCACAATCCGCTGCTGCTGTACGGAGGCACCGGCCTGGGCAAGACCCACCTGATGTTCGCCGCCGGCAACGCCATGCGCCAGGCCAACCCGGGTGCGAAGGTGCTGTACCTGCGTTCGGAACAGTTCTTCAGCGCGATGATCCGGGCCCTGCAGGAAAAGACCATGGATCAGTTCAAGCGCCAGTTCCAGCAGGTGGACGCGCTGCTGATCGATGACATCCAGTTCTTCGCCGGCAAGGACCGCACCCAGGAAGAGTTCTTCCACACCTTCAACGCGCTGTTCGACGGCAAGCAGCAGATCATCCTGACCTGCGACCGGTACCCGCGCGAAGTCGAGGGCCTGGAAGCGCGCCTGAAGTCGCGGCTTGCCTGGGGCCTGTCGGTCGCGATCGAACCGCCGGACTTCGAGACCCGCGCCGCGATCGTGCTGGCGAAGGCCCGCGAACGCGGTGCCGAGATTCCCGATGATGTTGCGTTCCTGATCGCCAAGAAGATGCGCTCCAACGTGCGCGACCTCGAAGGCGCGCTCAATACCCTGACCGCCCGCGCCAATTTCACCGGCCGCGCGATCACCACCGAATTCGCCCAGGAAACCCTGCGCGACCTGCTGCGCGCCCAGCAGCAGGCGATCAGCATTCCCAACATCCAGAAAACCGTTGCCGACTACTACGGCCTGCAGATCAAGGATCTGCTGTCCAAGCGCCGGACCCGTTCGCTGGCCCGCCCGCGCCAGGTCGCCATGGCCCTGACCAAGGAACTGACCGAGCACAGCCTGCCCGAGATCGGCGATGCCTTTGCCGGTCGCGATCACACCACGGTGCTGCACGCCTGCCGCCAGATCCGGACCCTGATGGAAACCGACGGCAAGCTCCGCGAGGACTGGGACAAGCTGATCCGGAAGCTGAGCGAATGATGCACGGACGCTGATGAGGCGTCATCGCACAAAACGGTGCAGAATCCGGTAGCAAGCGCGGGATGAGTTGTGGATAAAAAAGACGTCGGAAAACGCGTCGAATTTATCCACAGCTTTCCCCACCCCCTGGGGGGCGGTAATGCAGAGGGTTTCGAGGTTAGAAACCCTTTTGATTACAAAGACTTAGCATTGTTTTCCAGCGATTCTGTCTCTACCAGCACCACCAAGCTTTTGATTTATTCCACATTTTTTAAAGCATAGGGGCACGGAACCACATGCGTTTCACACTGCAGCGCGAAGCCTTTCTCAAGCCGTTGGCACAGGTCGTCAACGTGGTCGAACGCCGCCAGACCCTTCCGGTTCTGGCCAATTTCCTGGTCCAGGTGCAGAACGGCCAGCTGTCGCTGACCGGTACCGACCTGGAAGTGGAGATGGTGTCGCGGATCGCGGTTGAAGATGCCCAGGACGGCGAAACCACCATCCCCGCCCGCAAGCTGTTCGAGATCATCCGCGCCCTGCCCGATGGCAGCCGGATCACCGTCTCGCAGACCGGTGACAAGATCACCGTGCAGGCCGGTCGCAGCCGCTTCACCCTGGCAACGCTGCCGTCCAACGACTTCCCGTCAGTGGACGAAGTGGAAGCCACCGAGCGCGTGGCCATCGGCGAAGCGACCCTGAAGGAGCTGATCGAGCGCACTGCGTTCGCGATGGCCCAGCAGGACGTGCGCTACTACCTCAACGGTCTGCTGTTCGACCTGCGCGGTGATGCCCTGCGTACCGTCGCCACCGACGGCCACCGCCTGGCCCTGTGTGAAACCGACCTGGCCAAGCCCAGCGGTTCCAAGCGCCAGATCATCGTGCCGCGCAAGGGCGTGACCGAACTGCAGCGCCTTCTGGAAAGCGGCGATCGCGAGATCGAGCTGGAAGTCGGCCGCAGCCACGTCCGCGTGAAGCGCGACGATGTCACCTTCACCTCGAAGCTGATCGACGGTCGTTTCCCGGATTACGAGGCCGTGATCCCGATCGGTGCAGACCGCGAAGTGAAGGTTGACCGTGAAGCCCTGCGTGCTTCGTTGCAGCGTGCCGCGATTCTGTCCAACGAGAAGTACCGCGGCATCCGCGTGGAAGTCTCGCCGGGCAACCTGAAGATCAGCGCGCACAACCCGGAGCAGGAAGAAGCCCAGGAAGAGATCGAGGCCGATACCACGGTCAGCGATCTGGCCATCGGCTTCAACGTGAACTACCTGCTGGATGCCCTGTCCGCCCTGCGCGACGAGGAAGTCATCATCCAGCTGCGCGATTCCAATTCCTCGGCGCTGGTGCGTGAGTCCAGCAGCGAGAAGTCGCGCCATGTGGTGATGCCGCTGCGTCTCTGACGTCTGCGTTGTTCCACGTGAAACAGAAGACGCCCGGGAGATCCGGGCGTTTTTTTTTTGGTTCCACGTGGAGCACTGATGGGGATTGCGGAGCGGGAGTTCTGCTTTGCCGATCTGATCACTGCGACCTGGATCTCAATCGGTTCCTGGTTCGATGGATGTACGGCGGTCGAGCGGTTCCGGCAAGTTCCCAGCAAGCCGATCTGTCCTCTGCTGACGCTACTGTCCACAGCCTGGTTTTCTGGCCGAAAGGCGCTGCCCTAGCTTTTAAATCTGGGTATAAATCTAAAGCTTGGTGGTGATGGTAGGGCCAGATTTCGTGGAAAACAGGGTTATCTTATTGATTTAAAAGGTGTTTATGCGCCTGAAACCCCCTGTATAGGGGCCCTTGGGGCTGGGGGGGAAGCTGTGGATAGTTTTCCAGCCGACTGAAAAGGGCTTTTTTATCCACAGATTGCCCATACCTTGTGTATAAGTCATACAGACCCCCTGTGGACAGCGTGGAACGGCAGGCCTGAATTCTTTGAAATCTGTGGAACGCTTCGCAGCCCTGCCCTGCAGATTTCAAGCAATTCGCGGCGACCTCGGCTGCTGCCCTGGCTGCGACGCATGGATACTGTTCCTCGCTGGGGTGAAATTCGCTGGATTCTGAGGGCGAGCACCCTGCCGGTTGCTGCAGATTTCAAGAAATCCAGGCCTTGCCAGCGCCCCTGTCGCATGGATTCGTCGCAGCGTTTTCCACGTGGAACCGCCTGGGCTGGCGGGACCGGCCAACTCCACCCGCAAGGCGCTGCCCGCACCGGCCGTCTTGACCGATGCAGTAAGCTGATGGATTCCCAGCCCTGCTACCGCCCCGAGCGGATGGTCTCCCGCGTCCCATGCTGATCCGCCGCCTCGCCTTGAACCAACTGCGCCGCTTCAGTGCCGTGGAACTGTCACCCCAGCCGGGCTTGAACCTGCTGACCGGCGACAACGGTGCGGGCAAGACCAGTGTGCTCGAGGCCCTGCACCTGATGGCCTATGGCCGCAGCTTCCGTGGCCGGGTGCGCGATGGCCTGGTCCGCCAGGGCCAGGAAGCGCTGGAAATCTTCGTGGAATGGGACGAACAGCGCGCCGATCACCCGCCGCACCGCCGCAAGGCCGGTCTTCGCCATAGCGGGCAGGACTGGAAGGGCCGCCTGGACGGCGAAGACGTTGCCCAGCTCGGCAATCTCTGCGCGGCGTTGGCTGTGGTGACCTTTGAACCGGGCAGCCACGCCCTGGTTAGCGGTGGTGGCGAACCGCGTCGTCGTTTCCTCGATTGGGGCCTGTTCCACGTGGAACCAGACTTCCTTTCGCTGTGGCGCCGGTACTCCCGGGCACTCAAGCAACGCAATGCCCTGTTGAAGCAGGGCGGGCCCTCACGGATGCTGGATACCTGGGACCACGAGCTGGCTGAAGCGGGTGAACCGCTGACCAGCCGCCGCCAGCACTACCTGGAACGGCTGCAGGAACGGGCGATTGCCTTGGCAACCGCACTGGCACCGCAGTTGGGCATCCAGGGCCTGGATCTCAGCCCGGGCTGGCGCCGGCACGAACTGCCGCTGGCCGATGCGCTGCTGCTGGCCCGCGATCGCGACCGCCAGGCCGGTTACACCTCGGTGGGTCCGCACCGGGCCGACTGGAGCGTGGATTTCCACAGCATTCCCGGCCGGGATGCGCTCTCACGTGGCCAGGCCAAGCTCACTGCCCTCGCCTGCCTGCTGGCCCAGGCCGAGGATTACGCCGAACAGCGCGGACAATGGCCGGTCATCGCCCTGGACGACCTGGCATCGGAGCTGGACCGCACCCATCAGGCCCGGGTCCTCGAGCGTCTGCTGGCCGGTCCCGCACAGATCTTCGTAACGGCCACCGAGACCCCGGCGGCCTTGGTGGATCTCACCGACATCACCCGGTTCCACGTGGAACATGCGCAGATCGTGGCTGTGCCATAGTGGCTACATCAGGGCCTGCGGGGCCCGGCTGGTATAATTCAGGTTGCACCCCTTCTTACCCGGCGCATCGCACCTGTGCGGTGACCGACCTGCGGAGCCTACGGCAAGCGCAATGACCGACGAACAGAACACCCCGGCAAACAACGGCAACTACGACGCCAACAGCATCACCGCCCTGGAAGGGCTCGAGGCTGTCCGCAAGCGTCCTGGCATGTACATCGGCGACGTCCACGACGGCACCGGTCTGCACCACATGGTGTTCGAGGTCGTCGACAACTCGATCGACGAAGCCCTCGCCGGCCACGCCGACCACGTCGCGGTGACGATCCACGCTGACGGCTCGGTGTCGGTGTCCGACAACGGCCGTGGCATCCCGACCGGCAAGCACGAACAGATGAGCGCCAAGCTGGGCCGCGAGGTTTCGGCGGCCGAAGTCGTGATGACCGTGCTGCATGCGGGCGGCAAGTTCGACGACAACAGCTACAAGGTTTCCGGCGGCCTGCACGGCGTGGGCGTCAGCGTGGTCAACGCGCTGTCGCAGAAGCTGCTGGTGGACGTGTTCCAGAACGGCTCCCACTACCAGCAGGAATTCAGCAACGGCGCCGCGGTCACCGCGCTGGCCAAGCTGGAAGACACCACCAAGCGCGGCACCACCGTGCGCTTCTGGCCGTCGACCGTGGCCTTCCACGACAACGTGGAATTCCACTACGACATCCTGGCCCGTCGCCTGCGCGAGCTGTCGTTCCTGAACTCCGGCGTCAAGATCGTGCTGGCCGACGAGCGCGGCGACGGCCGCCGCGATGACTTCCACTACGAGGGCGGCATCCGCAGCTTCGTGGAGCATCTGGCCCAGCTGAAGACCCCGCTGCACCCGAACGTCATCTCGGTCACCGGCGAACACAACAACATCGTGGTGGACGTGGCGCTGCAGTGGACCGACTCCTACCAGGAGACGATGTACTGCTTCACCAACAACATCCCGCAGAAGGATGGCGGTACCCACCTGGCCGGTTTCCGCGGCGCCCTGACCCGCGTGCTCAACAACTACATCGAGCAGAACGGCATCGCCAAGCAGGCCAAGATCAACCTGACCGGCGACGACATGCGCGAAGGCATGATCGCGGTGCTGTCGGTGAAGGTGCCGGACCCGAGCTTCTCCAGCCAGACCAAGGAAAAGCTGGTCAGCTCCGACGTGCGTCCGGCGGTGGAAAACGCCTTCGGCGCGCGCCTGGAAGAGTTCCTGCAGGAGAATCCGAACGAAGCCAAGGCCATCGCCGGCAAGATCGTCGATGCGGCGCGTGCCCGTGAAGCGGCGCGCAAGGCCCGCGACCTGACCCGCCGCAAGGGCGCGCTGGACATCGCCGGCCTGCCGGGCAAGCTGGCCGACTGCCAGGAAAAGGATCCGGCGCTGTCCGAACTGTTCATCGTCGAGGGTGACTCCGCAGGTGGCTCGGCCAAGCAGGGCCGCAACCGCAAGAACCAGGCGGTGCTGCCGCTGCGCGGCAAGATCCTCAACGTGGAACGTGCCCGCTTCGACCGCATGCTGGCCTCGGACCAGGTCGGTACGCTGATCACCGCATTGGGTACCGGCATCGGCCGCGACGAGTACAACCCGGACAAGCTGCGTTACCACAAGATCATCATCATGACCGACGCCGACGTCGACGGCGCCCACATCCGCACCCTGCTGCTGACGTTCTTCTACCGTCAGATGCCGGAGCTGATCGAGCGCGGTTACGTCTACATCGGCCTGCCGCCGCTGTACAAGATCAAGCAGGGCAAGCAGGAGCTGTACCTGAAGGACGACCCGGCGCTGGACAGCTATCTGGCCAGCAACGCGGTGGAAAACGCCGTGCTGGTGCCGGCCGCGGGTGAGCCGGGCATCGAAGGTGCCGCGCTCGAAAAGCTGCTGCTGACCTTTGCCGGCGCGCGCGACGCGATCGAACGCAATGCGCACCGCTACGACCGCAACCTGCTCGAAGCGCTGGTCGACTTCGTGCCGATGGACCTGGCCAACCTGCGCAATGCCGCTGAAGGCCAGGGCCTGGATGCACTGGCCAAGCGCCTCAACCAGGGCAGCCTGGGCAGTGCGCGTTTCAGCCTGGAACTGCAGGAGCCGAACGACGAGCGTCCGGCCGCCGTGCTGGTGACCCGCCGCCACATGGGCGAGGAACACGTGCAGGTGCTGCCGCTGGCCGCCTTCGAAGGTGGCGAACTGCGTGCCATCTACCAGGCCGCCAGCCTGCTGCACGGCCTGGTGCGCGAAGGCGCCACCATCGGCCGCGGTGTCAAGTCGGTCGAAGTGGACAGCTTCGCCAAGGCACAGAGCTGGCTGCTGGAGGAAGCAAAGCGCGGCCGCCAGATCCAGCGCTTCAAGGGCCTGGGTGAAATGAACCCGGAACAGCTGTGGGATACCACCGTCAATCCCGATACCCGCCGCCTGCTGCAGGTGCGCATCGAGGATGCTGTCGCGGCTGACCAGATCTTCAGCACCTTGATGGGCGATGTCGTCGAACCGCGTCGTGACTTCATCGAAGACAACGCGCTTAAGGTCGCCAACCTGGATATCTGACACGCTTCGACCATGGCCGGTGCGCGGGGATGCGCGCCGGCCTTCGCCCTCTGATCGCAGGTAATCGATGTCCGCTTCCGTCCCGGTCTCCGCCCCGCCGCCCGTCCCGCCAGCCTCGGCTGCGCCGCGCCGCGGTTCGCCCGTGGCAGGCTTCTTCATCGATCTGGGCATTGGCGCCGCCACGCTGTTCATTCTCAGCCTGGTCGCCGGACTGGCGTGGGGCCTGTATCGCGGCATCCAGGTCGGCTACGCCAACGCGAAGAACAACGGCGCGGGTATCGACCCGTCCAGCGTGACCGAAGCGCTGGGCACGCCCGGTGCCCTGGCACAGGTGCTGATGGCCCTGGTGTCGACCGGTGGCGCGGCGCTGCTGCTGTATTTCCTGCGGCGGCCGGCCAATGCGGCCGAACGGCAGGCCTCGACGCAGGCACTGCGGCGCCCGTCCACCTGGGGCTGGACCCTGCTGGTGGCCACGCTGATCGTGGTCGGCAGCAATGGCATCGCCTTCCTCGCCAAGCAGCTCGGCGTCGAACCGGTGCCGACCAACCTGGCGCTGATGCAGCACGCCATCGAGCGGTTCCCGCTGTTCCTGGTGCTGTTTGCGGTTGTGCTGGCGCCGGCCTACGAGGAGCTGCTGTTCCGCCGCGTGCTGTTCGGGCGGCTGTGGCAGGCCGGCAGGCCCTGGCTGGGCGTGCTGCTGAGCAGCCTGGCCTTTGCCCTGATCCATGAGATTCCCGGCACCAGCGCCAATGGCCCGGCCGAGATCGCCCAGCTGTGGCTGGTCTACGGCGGCATGGGCGCCGCGTTCTGCTGGCTGTACCGGCGCACCGGGACGCTGTGGGCGGCGATCATCGCGCACGGCTTGAACAACGCCGTGGCCTTGGCCGCGCTGGTGTTCTTCGGGGCAATGTAAGGCCGTGGCCGCTTGACGAAAAATTAAGCGGGCCCAGTCCACACTGCCTGCATGAACACGGGGGATTCCATGAAATCACTGCTGCTCGCCCTGCTCATCACCGTGCTGGTGGGTGCCTGTGCGACCACCACCTCACCGACCGGCCGCCGGCAGGTGGTCGGTGGCGTGTCGCAGGCCCAGCTCGACCAGATGGGCGCGCAGGCGTTTGCGGAAACCAAGCAGAAGCAGAAGGTCGGCACCGACGGCCGCCAGAATGCGTACGTGCAGTGCGTGGTCAATGCGCTGGTCGCGCAGCTGCCTGCTCAGTACCGGGGCGTACGGTGGGAGACGGCGGTGTTCGTGGACAAGGAACCCAACGCCTTCGCCCTGCCCGGCGGCAAGGTCGGCGTGAACACCGGCATCTTCACTGTCGCCAAGAACCAGGATCAGCTGGCGGCGGTCATCGGCCATGAAATCGGCCACGTCATCGCCCGCCACCACGAAGAACGCATCACCCGGCAGATGGGCGCGCAGACGGGCCTGGCCATCGCCGGCATGATCGCGGGGGCCTATGGCGGCGAGGGCGCAGCCAGCACCGTCAACCAGCTGGGCGGCACGGCCGCGCAGACGATGATCGTTCTGCCCAACTCACGCACCCAGGAAACCGAGGCCGATGACATCGGCCAGCGCCTGATGGCCGATGCCGGTTTCAACCCGGCGCAGGCGGTCGACCTGTGGCAGAACATGATGGCCGCCAGTGGCGGACGCAGCCCGCAATGGCTGTCCACGCACCCTGATCCGGCCAACCGCATCCGCGAACTGCAGCGCGCTGCACCGTCCCTCGCACCCGCTTATCAGCAGGCCCAGGCCGCTGGTCGCAGGCCAAAGTGTGGCTGAGTGCGCAGATTCATGCTGTATTGCAGCACATAAAACGATTTCTCACGCCATCTGTTTCTGATACGTTTGGCGGCTCAGATTTTTCTGACAGTCCGACTTTGCCGCTGACGGCGGTTCGATCGAGGTGAACGATGATTTTCCGCAACCACAAAGCTGTGCTTTCCGTCCTCATCGCGACCGCCCTGACCGGCGCCGTGGTCACCGATGCCTTCGCGCAGTCCTCGCGTTCGTCCGAGCGCGGCAACCGCGGTGGCAAGCAGCAGGCCAAGGCCGAAGTCCTGTACCCGAATGCCACCCGTGAGGAGCCGAAGGAAAAGGCGTCCTCGAAGATGGGCAAGCAGCTGCAGAAGCTGATTGACAACTACAACGACCAGAAGTTCCCGGAGACCCTGCAGATTGCAGGCGAGATCCTGGGCAACAGCGCGTCGAACAACTACGACAAGTCGCTGGCCGCGCAGCTGGCTTCGCAGGCTGCCTACCAGAGCGACGACACCGCCGGTGCCATCGGCTACCTGAAGCAGGCGCTGCAGCTGAACGGCCTGGACAACAACGGCCACTACCAGTCGATGCTGATGCTGGGCCAGCTGCAGCTGCAGGAAGACCAGACCGCCGAAGGCCTGGCCACGCTGGACAAGTACTTCGCCGAGAGCAAGTCGAACAAGCCGGAAGAGCTGATCGCCAAGGGCCAGGCCCTGTACCAGCTGGAGCGCTACCAGGAAGCCATCCCGGTGCTGCAGCAGGCCATCGCCGGCGCGACCGAGCCGAAGGACAACTGGAACCAGCTGCTGATGGCTGCCCTGTCCGAAGCCGGCCAGACCGGTGAAGCGGTCAAGACTGCTGAAGCCCTGGCGGCCAAGAACCCGAACGACAAGAAAGCGCAGCTGAACCTGGCCAACATGTACATGCAGGCCGATCAGATGCCGAAGGCCGCCGCGGTGATGGACAAGCTGCGCAGCAGCGGCCAGCTCACCGAAGAGCGCGAGTACAAGCAGCTGTACTCGATCTACGCCAACACCGAGAACAAGGAAAAGGACGTCATCGCGGTCATCAACGAAGGGTTGCAGAAGGGCATCCTGAAGCCGGACTACCAGGTTTACCTGGCGCTGGCCCAGTCCTACTACTACTCCGACCAGGTGCCGCAGGCGATCGAGGCGTGGCAGAAGGCTGCCCCGCTGTCCAAGGACGGTGAGACCTACCTGAACCTGGCACGCGTCCTGCATGCCGAAGGTCGCGTTCCCGAGGCCAAGAAGGCCGCCCAGGAAGCTCTGGCGAAGGGCGTGAAAAACCAGGCTGATGCCAAAAAAATCATCAACCTGAAGTAAGTAGGAATAACGCCTGAACGCCTGCACGGTTGATGCGCAGGCGCTCAGGATTGGTATAAGCTTGGAGGTTCCTGCGGTGTCATGCACCGCTGATCAGGGATCCCGCCCCCGGGATTCCGGCCCCACTATTGAGCTCTTGGCGCATGACGGAACAACTAGTCGTTCACCGGTACGAACAAACTGATGACAAGGGGCTGAGCTGGCCTCGCATCGTCGGCATCGCGTTTGTAATCGCCCTGCATCTGGCCGCCTTCATGATGCTCCTGATCCCCGCCGTGGCCCCCAAGGCCGTGGCTGAGAAGGAGCGCAACGTCATGGTGACCATCGTCGACGCGCCGCCGCCGCCTCCGCCGCCGCCGCCGCCGCCGCCGCCGCAGGACACCCCGCCGCCGCCGGTGAAGAACCTGTCGCCGCCGAAGCCCTCGCCCGTCCCGCCGCCGCCGCAGGCGCCGGTCGTCGACGTGCCGGAGCCGCGCCCGAACGACATCGTCACCCCGCCGTCGCCGCCTGCGCCGCCTGCCCCGCCGACCACCATCGAGGCAAGCGTCGACATCTCGTCGAAGGCAATGAATCCGCCGCGCTACCCGCCGGCCGCTTTCCGCGCTGGTATCCAGGGCGAAGTGATCCTGATCATTGATGTCGATGCCCAGGG
The DNA here is from genome assembly GCF_003086795.1 of Stenotrophomonas sp. SAU14A_NAIMI4_5. Taxonomy (NCBI): domain Bacteria; kingdom Pseudomonadati; phylum Pseudomonadota; class Gammaproteobacteria; order Lysobacterales; family Lysobacteraceae; genus Stenotrophomonas; species Stenotrophomonas sp. SAU14A_NAIMI4_5. The sequence continues at coordinate 11,017 of NZ_CP026003.1, forward strand.
CAACGTCACCAATGTCACGGTGGAAAAGTCCAGCCGTAACCGCGACCTGGACCGTGCTGCGATGGAAGCTGCCCGCAAGTGGCGTTTCAACGCCGCTGAATCTGGCGGTAAGAAGGCTGCTGGCCGCGTCCGCGTCCCGGTCAACTTTGCACTGAACTGATGCGAGCGGGTGGCCGCCGGCCACCCCTCCTCCGGTTCGATTGTTTAGCTTAGCTACACCCTTTATCACCACACACAACAAAGGTAAGCGTCATGCTGCAGGAACTTTTCATCGCCGCTGCTGCCGGGGGCAATCCGTCCAACGCCCTGTCGCAGATGGGCTTCGAGCACCTGATCCACGAAATGACCACCCAGCCGGGTGACTTCGCTGTCTCCTGGGTGGTGCTGCTGACCCTGATCGTCATGTCGGCCATGTCCTGGTACTGGACCGTCATCAACATCTTCCGTTCGGTCCGCCTGAAGAGCGCTGCCGATCGCGTCGTCAGCCTGTTCTGGGACACCCCGAACGCACAGGACGCCATCCGTGCGATGGAAGAACAGCCGGCTTCCGAGCCGTTCTCGAAGATCGCACTGGACGCTGCCCAGGCGGCTGCCCACCACCAGCGCGCTGAAGGCGGCGCCACCGGCGGTCTGGGTGAGAACCTGAGCCGTTCGGAGTTCGTCGACCGCGCCCTGCGTCAGGCCGTGACCCGCGAAAGCAACAAGCTGCAGTCGGGCATGACCCTGCTGGCCACCGTCGGTGCAACCGCTCCGTTCGTCGGTCTGCTGGGTACCGTGTGGGGCATCTACGGCGCGCTGATCAAGATCGGTGCCACCGGCTCCGCTTCGATCGACGCCGTCGCAGGCCCGGTGGGTGAAGCGCTGATCATGACCGCCATCGGTCTGTTCGTCGCAATCCCGGCCGTGTTCGCCTTCAACTTCTTCAGCAAGATCAACAGCGCGACCATCAGCAAGTTCGATACCTTCGCGCACGACCTGCACGACTTCTTCGCCACCGGCTCGCGCGTCCGCTAATTGCGGCGCGTGACCCTGCGACGAACGAAGTAGTCACCAAGATCTAGACGGAGCCCGTTATGGCTTTCAGTAGTGGTAACAGCGGCGGCCCCATGGCCGACATCAACGTGACGCCCCTCGTGGACGTGATGCTGGTGCTGCTGATCATCTTCATCATCACGGCGCCCCTGATGTCCCACAAGGTCAAGGTGGATCTGCCGGAGGCCAACCTGGTCCAGAAGCCGGACGACACCAACGATCGCAAGGGTCCCATCACCCTGGCGGTCAAGGAAGACGGCTCGATCTATTGGAACGACGAAGAAATCAACAAGCAGACTCTCGAGTCGCGCTTGGCGACCGCCGCCCAGCAGACCCCGCAGCCGCCGCTGAACCTGCGTGGTGACCGCACCACCAAGATGCGCGTCATCAACGACCTGACCAAGGTCGCGCAGGAGCAGGGCATGCTGGACGTCGGCTTCGTCGCGACCAAAGAGAAGGGGCAATAAGCCATGGCATTCAGTAGTGGTGGTGGCAAGGGCCCCATGGCCGACATCAACGTCACGCCCCTCGTGGACGTGATGCTGGTTCTGCTGATCATCTTCATCGTGACCGCGCCGATCATGACGTACCCGATCGCCGTGGACCTGCCGCAGCGCGTGCTCAACCCACCGCCGCAGCTGGTCGAACCGCCGCCGCCGATCGAACTCAAGATCGACGCCAGCAACCAGGTCTCGTGGAACAACAGCCCGATCGGTACGCACGAGCTGCAGCAGCGGATGGAGCAGGAGGTCCAGCGTGACCCGACCAACCAGCCCGAGCTGCGCATCGACGCGAGCCCGGATTCCGAGTACGACGTGATGGCCAAGGTCCTGGCCGCCGCGAAGAATGCTCAGATGAAGAAGATCGGCTTCGTGCAGCAGTAATACGTACTACCGCAGCACAACAGTCATGACGCGACTGCAGACGCCCCTGGAGACAGGGGCGTCTTTTTTTTTTGCGCGGGGTCAGAGCCCTTCCCTGCGGGAAGGGATCCGACCCCAATCACGTGCAGCCGGCGGGGTCGGATCCCTTTCCGCAGGAAAGGGCTCTGACCCCATCACCGCTGACCCCATCACCACCCCCGCGCCCGCTATGATCGGCGCATGCTCGCCCTCTTCGATTCGCTGCGCCTCTGGCTTGATGGCATTGCCCACCTGGGAACGATCCTGGCGGTGGCCTATCTGCTTTACCTGCTCGCCCTGACCGGCTGGATCATCCTGCAGAAGCGCGAGCCGGTCGCCACGCTCAGCTGGATCCTGTCGCTGGCGTTGCTGCCCTATCTCGGGCTTTTCATCTACTACCTGCTGGGCCCGCAGAAGGTGAAGCGGCAGCGCCTGCGCCGCGGCCGCGCGCGCTCGGGCATGGAGCACTACAGCGACGTCTGCCCGCCCGATGCCGGCTGCACCGAGCTGGCCAAGGTCGCCCAGGCCACCACCGGCCTGGCGCCCAGCAGCGCCACCGAAGTCACCTGGCTGGTGGACGGCGCGACCACCTATGCCGCGCTCATCGAGGCCATCGGCCAGGCGCGCGACCACGTGCACCTGGAGTACTACATCTTCAATCCAGACCACGCCGGCACCGCCCTGCGCGACGCCCTGGTCGAGCGCGCGCGTGCCGGCGTGCAGGTGCGCCTGCTGCTGGATGCGGTGGGCTCCTCGTCGTTGCCGGCGCGTTTCCTGCGGCCGCTGCTGGATGCCGGTGGCGAAGCCGTGTGGTTCCACCCGCGGCAGCTGCTGAAACCCTTCAAGCGCCCGTGGTTGAACCTGCGCACGCACCGCAAGCTGGTGATCATCGACGGCCAGCTGGCCTTCACCGGCGGGATCAACATCACCGACGAAGAAGACGAGAGGCGCAACCCCAACGCCTACCGCGACCTGCACATGCGCCTGCGCGGACACGTGGTGCGCAGCCTGCAGCTGGTGTTCGCCGAGGACTGGCTGTACGCCAGCGGGCAGGAGCCGTCGCGCTTCGACATCGCCCGCCTGTGGCCGGCCGACATGCCACTGCGTGGCGATGGCAGCATCGATGCGCAGGTGCTGGTGTCCGGCCCCGATTCGGGCTGGGAAACCATCCACCGCCTGCACGTGGCGGCCATCCAGGAAGCCAACGAGCGGGTCTGGCTGGTGACGCCCTACTTCGTGCCCGGCGAGGCCGCGCGCATGGCCCTGACCTCGGCGGCGCTGGGTGGCCTGGACGTGCGCCTGCTGGTGCCGAAGATGAGCGATTCCTGGTTCGTCACCCAGGCCGCGCGCTCCTACTTCGACGAACTGCTGCATGCCGGCGTGAAGATCTACGAGTACGGCCAGCGCATGCTGCACACCAAGGCATTCATTGCCGACGATGACGTCTGCATCGTCGGCAGCGCCAACTTCGACCACCGCAGCTTCCGGCTGAACTTCGAGCTGTCGATGATGATCAGCGACCGCGACCGCGTGGCGGAACTGGCCACGCTGCTGCAGGCCGAGTTCGACAGCGCGACCCGCGTGCATGACGAGGCCGGGCGCTCGCTGTGGCTGCACCGCCTGCCCGAAGCCTTCGCCCGCCTGGCCTCGCCGCTGCTCTGACGCAGCGCTACACTGCGGTCGATGCCCGGGGAGGACTGGAACATGTACTGGTTGTACCTGCTGCTGGCGCTGGGCTGCTTCGCCTTCGCGCTGAAGACTCCGAACATGGGCCTGATGTCGCTGGCCCTGCTGGCCGCCCTCGGCTTCCTGCTGGCGTGGGTGCGTGGCCGCTACGTGGCCCGCTTCGGCGACCTGCAGCGCGATCCGTCCACCCTGGTCGATGCCGAGGAGCTGCGCCGCCTGCGTGAGCAGGCCCGCGCCCATGACGGCACGCCCCCACCCTCTTCCGCACCGTAGTTCCGTTCCATGACCCAGCTCAGCGTCAACGTCAACAAGATCGCCGTCCTGCGCAACTCGCGCGGCGGTACCGAACCCGATGTCGTGCGTGCGGCCCAGGCCTGCCTGGACGCCGGCGCCCACGGCATCACCGTGCACCCGCGGCCGGACCGTCGCCACGTCACCGCCGAGGACGTGCTGGCGCTGTCGACCCTGACCCGCGCCCGCGGCGTCGAGTTCAACATCGAAGGCAATCCGTTCGCGCCGCCGCGCGAGGGCTATCCGGGCCTGCTGCCGCTGTGCGCGCAGACCCGCCCGGCGCAGGCCACCCTGGTGCCCGATGGCGATGGCCAGATCACCTCGGACCACGGCTTCGATTTCGAGCGCGATGGCGAGCGCCTGCGCCCGCTGGTGGCCGAACTGAAGGCGATGGGCTGCCGCGTCAGCCTGTTCGTGGATGCCGGCAACCCGCTGCTGGAACAGGCCGCCGCGGTCGGCGCCGACCGCATCGAGCTGTACACCGGCCCGTATGCCGAAGCCCACGCGGCCGGTGATGCCGCGGCGATGCTGGACCTGTTCGCCACCGCTGCGCGCCGTGCGCAGGCGGTCGGCCTCGGTGTGAATGCCGGCCATGACCTTTCGCAGGACAACCTGCGCGACTTCCTGGCCGCGGTGCCGGAGGTGCTGGAGGTGTCGATCGGCCACGCGCTGATCGGCGAGGCCCTGTATGACGGCCTCGACACCACCGTGCGGGGCTACCTGGCCCTGCTGTAACGGCTGACGCCGGGCGTTGCCCGGCAGCCAGCGCTGCCCATCGCAGCTGCTGAGACGTCCGTGGCCCATGCTTCCGGCCTGCTGCGGCGATGGCGCCTGCGCGACCACGTGAAACCTGTGGATAACACTGGGGTCAACGTGGCGTCGGCTCGGCCCCAACGCCTACAGCTACGTGAATCCTGGCCGCTTGCGCCGCCTGTGGTTAGCAATAATACTAATGCCTCTGAAACGGCCGGAGGGCGCCATGCAATCCCACCCTCGCAACGCCCAGGCCGCCATCAAGGGCCGGGGTTCCACCTCCCACCTGGCTGGTCGCTTCGAAAGTACGGTGAGCGAAGCGGTCGATGACGGCTGGGCCATCGACGAAAGCGAAGAATTCCTCGCCCCGCGCCTGCGTACCGAGGTGCGTGCCGAGACCGCGCGCAGCATCATCAGCCGCAACAACTCCCCGGACGTGGGTTTCAGCCAGTCGGTGAATCCATATCGCGGCTGCGAGCACGGCTGCTCGTACTGCTTCGCCCGGCCCTCGCACGCCTATCTGAACCTTTCGCCGGGCCTGGATTTCGAAACCAAGCTGTTCGCCAAGACCAATGCACCGCAGCTGCTGCGCAAGGAACTGTCAAAGCCCGGCTACGTGCCGCAGCCGATCGCACTGGGCATCAACACCGATGCCTACCAGCCGATCGAGCGCAAGCTCAAGCTGACCCGCCAGCTGATCGAAGTGATGCTGGAGACGAAACATCCGTTCTCGCTGATCACCAAGAATGCGCTGGTGGAGCGCGACATCGATCTGCTGGCGCCGCTGGCGGCAGAGAACCTGGTCAGCGTGCACTTCTCGGTGACCTCGCTGGACCCGCACCTGTCGGCGAAGCTGGAACCGCGCGCTTCCGCGCCGCATGCGCGTCTGCGCGCGATGAAGCGCCTGCACGACGCCGGCATTCCGGTGGGCGTGATGGTGGCGCCGGTGATTCCGTGGATCAACGACAGCGAGCTGGAAGCCGTGCTGGAGGCCGCGCATGACGCCGGTGCCGGCACCGCCGGTTACGTGCTGCTGCGCCTGCCGCTGGAGGTAGCGCCGCTGTTCCGCGACTGGTTGGACACGCACCACCCTGATCGCGCCGCGCACGTGATGAGCACCATCCAGCAGCTGCGCGGTGGCAAGGACTACGACAGCCAGTTCGGCACGCGCATGCGCGGCCAGGGCGTCTATGCGGAACTGTTGAACAACCGCTTCAAGCTGGCGCGAAAGCGGCTGGGCTTCAACGCGCAGAACAGCCATTGGCCGAAGCTGGATTGCAGCCGGTTCCTGAAGCCGCTGCCGCCGCGGAAGGAATCACCGCAGGGGTCGTTGTTCTGATTTCCGTAGAGTCGAGCTTGCTCGACTGCTTTTCTGCTTTCAGTCGAGCAAGCTCGACTCTACGGAGCCAAGGCAGTCGAGCATGGCTCGACTCTACAAAGGGCGTTACCCGCCAAACAGCTTCTGCGCGCTCTGGAAGAGGATCCAGCTGGTGGCGATGAACTTGTCGCCGCCCTGCGGCCGGTTGCCGCGATGGGTGTGGGTGAATGCCGTGGGCGCGATCAACAGGCTGCCGGTGCGCGGTGCGATCTTGCGTCCCTGGAACAGGAACTCGGTCTCGCCCTCCTCGAAGTCGTCGTTGAGGTACAGCGTCCACAACACATGCCGATGCAGCGTTTCCGCCTGCGCATCCTTCGGGTACAGCTCGCAGTGCCAGTAGGGGTAACCGCCCTCGCCCGCCGCGTACCACTGCAGGTTGATCGCACCCGGGCGCAGGCAGGTGCGGGCCAGCTCGGCCAGCTGTTCGGGCGCCATGTCGGGGAAATCCTCGGCTGACAGTCGGCGCGGCTGACCGTTGCTGTCCTGGATCTGCAACATTAACGGTGCGATCAATGCCTGTGGATAACGGCGTAGATAAGTCTGCAGCCCGGCGAAAACCGCCTGTTGCAGCAGGGTGTCCACGTCGCGCCAGGCATCCAGGCCGCTGATGCGCAGATCCTTGCTGTGCTTGAGTTCGGGGAACACACCACTGCCTACCGCACCGGGTTTCAGGCCCTGGCTGCTGCGCATGCGGGCGACGATGGCGGCGCACACGTCACTGGGGACGGCGTTGTGGATGACTTCGATGAAATCGACCGGGCCCGGCTCGTGCATGCATGCAATCCTTCGGCGGCAAGGGCTTGATGGTGCCGTTTGCCGCCGCTGCTGTCACCCCGCGGTCATGTCATCGCACTGCCATGACCGCTGTAGGGATGGCCGCCTTCAAGCGGTCTTCGCGTCATGCTCCTGGTGACAACGCACCGCTTCGGCCACTTCCTCGCGCGAGCCGAGGAACACCGGCACGCGCTGGTGCAGGTGGTTGGGCTGCATGTCGAGGATGCGCTCGCGACCCGTCGATGCGGCGCCGCCGGCCTGTTCAACCAGCAGGCCCATCGGGTTGGCTTCGTACATCAGGCGCAGCTTGCCGGCCTTGTCCGGTTCCTTCTTGTCCCACGGGTAGATGAAGATGCCGCCGCGGGTGAGGATGCGATGTACGTCGGCGACCATGCTGGCGATCCAGCGCATGTTGAAGTTCTTGCCGCGCGCGCCTTCCTTGCCGGCCAGCAGGTCCTGCACGTAGCCCTGCATCGGTGCTTCCCAGTGGCGCTGGTTGGACATGTTGATGGCGAACTCCTGGGTGGCCGCCGGAATCTGCATGTTCTCGGTGGTCAGCACGAACTCGCCGGTCTCGCGGTCCAGGGTGAAGGCATGCGTGCCGTGGCCGACGCTGAGCACCAGCTGGGTGCTGGGCCCGTAGATGCAGTAGCCGGCGGCAATCTGCTTGCTGCCCGGCTGCAGGAAGGCTTCATCGCCCGGCAGTTCGACGTTGGTCGGGCAGCGCAGCACCGAGAAGATGGTGCCGACGGAGACGTTGACGTCGATGTTGGAGCTGCCATCGAGGGGATCGAACAGCAGCAGGAAATCGCCGCGCGGGTAGATGTCCGGCACCGGCTGGCTGTGGTCCATCTCTTCCGATGCGCAGGCGGCGAGGTGGCCGCCCCAGGCGTTGGCTTCCAGCAGGATCTCGTTGCTGATGACGTCCAGCTTCTTCTGCGCTTCGCCCTGCACGTTGCCGGTACCGGCTTCGCCGAGCACGCCGCCAAGGGCGCCCTTGCTGACGGCGATGGAGATGCTGGTGCAGGCGCGGGCGACCACGGCGATCAGCTGGCGCAGGTCGGCGTTGATGCGGCCGGCGTGCTGTTCCTGGATCAGGAAGCGGGTCAACGAAGTACGGGACATGAGCGGGCAGGTCTCGGCAGCGGGAAAACGCCTATTGTCGCTGCTGTGCGCGGCGCGTGCGTGATTGGTTTGAGGCGAAATCGTTTACAGGGGCGTTGCGCTGGTGGCGCCTTCCTTTTGTCGAGGCGCGCGGGAGGGTGGCAAAGGCAGAGCAAAAACAAAGGCGCCTTTCGGCGCCTTTGTTTTAGTACTTGACCCGTCCTGAATTGGGTTGACACCTTTTCCCTCTGGAAAAGGAATGTTCAATGAAATCAACAATCAGGCGCAGCCAGCGGGATTACTCGCTGGCCTTCAAGTTATCGGTGGTCGATCAGGTCGAGCGCGGCGAACTGACCTACAAAAAGGCCCAGGAGCGCTACGGGATCCAAGGGCGCAGCACGGTGCTCTCTTGGCTTCGCCGGCATGGTCGGCAAGATTGGTCGGCTGGGGCATCATTGCCTCCCATGAGCACTGTCCCCAAAG
>NZ_CP026003.1:19429-224444 GCF_003086795.1 Stenotrophomonas sp. SAU14A_NAIMI4_5
GTATAACCCTTGGTCGTATTGGGAAATTTGGCTTTGGTGCGGTACTTGCCGTCGGACAGTGGCAGGGCAACATCAAAGGTCGCCTTGGCCATGTCATTGCCGATTACTTGCATGATCTTGCTCCAGCTTGAACTTACGATCGTGATCGGAAGCCGCCAGACTTGCCCTTGTGAGTGCAGGCTCTCACCCGAAGGTGGGCCTAAGATACCGTTCAAGTTCCAAGGCGGTGTCAGGCCGCCGACGCGCTGAATCTACTTTGCAAGCTCGAAGGCTTAAGAGCCGAGGCAGCGTCATCGGAGCCTCCCGGGGTCACCGGGGGAATTGTGCCTGATCAGGGCGCCATTCCAAGACACAAGAGCCGAGCCATGCTCGGCTGCGTTTCGCTCTTCTGTAGAGCCGAGCCATGCTCGGCTGCGTTTCGCGCGAACCAGTCGAGCATGGCTCGGCTCTACAAAAGCGGAGCCGTCGAGCATGGCCCGACGTTACCGGCGCGAGCCTTCCAACTGCGTGGTCAGCAGCCGGGTCAGGTTCCGGCGCGCGAAATACCCCTGCAGCTGCGCGGCCTTGATGGTCCGTGCCTTCAGCTTCGGCGCGCCATCGTCCCCGTATTCAATGCGGTAGCAGCGCGATGCGCCGCAGAGCTCGGCCTGGCTGGCGGTGACGATCACCACGGTGATCTCCAGGCTGGTGAAGGCGTTGCCGGTCTTGATATCCGGGTTCTCGGTACTGGCGCGGTCGATGAGGGTGCGGAACCGGCCCAGGTCGCGCTCGCCGCCGCTGCTGAGCGGGCCGACATTGGTGGCACGGCGGATGTCGTCGTCCTCGCTGGGCGTGGCCTTGCTCCAGTGCTCGGTGCGCTCGGGGATGACCGCACGTACGACCGTGCCATCGGGCTCGATGAGGTCGATCACCACGTCCAGCAGGTACACCGGCTCCAGGCCGAGGTTGGTCACGAAACAGTGCGCATCCAGGTGCCGGCCGGCGCCGGAGGTGATGAGGATGGAGGGCCGCTGCTGGCGGCGGTAGCTGCGCAGGAAGAAGTTGAGGTAGACCACCCAGATCAGGGCGGTCACGCAGGTCATCACCGCGGTCAGCAGCGGTGCGAAATGGAGCAGGTTCTGCAGCATCCTCGGCGGAACTCATGGGCGTGGGGTGGCCCATGGTCGCGGTTGCGGTGCTTGTGGGTTGTGAAGTGGTCGGCGTCCACGTGTCGCGCGGCCATCCACGCGTGGCGTGGATCTACCGGCGTGCCCCTCGTTGCGCGGGCATCCACGCATGGCGTGGATCTACCGGCGTGCTCCTCGTTGCGCGGGCATCCACGCATGGAGTGGATCTACAAACGCGCGGTCAGCCTTCGACGATCACCACGCTGGCGATGCAGTGCCCTTCGCGCCTGGCCCTGGCCTGCTGGTACTCCGGCGAGGCATAGCAGGCCTGCGCGGTTTCCAGATCTGCAAATTCAATCACCACGTGGCGGTCAGGCAGGTCGCCTTCCAGCACCACCGAACGGCCACCACGGGCCAGGAACTTCGCGCCGTACTTTGCGAATGCCGCAGGCGCCAGCGCGGTGTAGCCGCTGTACTTCTCCGCATCCAGCACCTGAACGTGGGCGATCCAATAGGCGGCCATCACTTCTGCTCCTGTTCGAGCAAGGCATGGGCAATCGCCTCGGCCTCACCAATGTGTTCGGCCACGCGCTGCCGCGCCAGCGCTTCGTCGCGCTGCACGCAGATGGCATCGCAGATGGCCTTGATGCGTTCAAAACCGGTCTTCTCGCGGTCCACGTGGGTCAGGGTCATCGCGCGCAGGCGGCTGATGCGGCCGTTGAGGCGCTGCACGATTTCCCATGCGATGTGGTTGTTGCCGGCACGGAAAATGGTTTCGTACAGGGTGGACGAGGCTTCCAGCACCGGCGCGATATCCGGCGTGCCATACGAGGTGCGCAGGGTTTCCAGTGCCTGCTGGATCTGCGCGGCGGTCTCGTCGGTGAGGTTGCGCACGCAGTCGGCCACCGCGCTCTGTTCCAGCACGAGGCGGATGCGGTAGACCTGGCTGGCCACGTCCCAGTTGAGCACGGCCACGATCGGGCCCTTCTGCGGCAGCACTTCCACCAGGCCTTCGGCCTGCAGGTAGCGGATCACTTCACGCACCACCGTGCGGCTGACCCCCAGCTGCTCGCACAGGGTGCGTTCGACCAGGCGCGCACCGGACGGGAAGTAGCCGGTGATGATCGCGTTGCGCAGCTTTTCCAGGCACTTCTCGCGCAGGGTGACCGGCGAGTGGTCGATTCTCAGGTTCATCGTGTTTCGCAATCCCTTTAGGTGGCAGCCACGCCATGGCGGGCGCGCTGCCGGTAGTTCGTGTACGTCCACGCTATTCAACCACGGATCATGAATAGCGCACCCCGGCAGCCCGCTCCAACCCGACCTCACCACCCCCGTCTGCGACTTTCGTCGCGGGCTAAAAATGAATGCGCATAGACATATTGCAGGGCGTTTTTGGAGGGTGTACTGTCGCTGCCAATGGTATACCAACATACCGTACACCAATATTGTGACCGCCAGCGGCGGCGAGGAAGGACCAGATGAGCCTGATACGAAAGACCGTTCTCCACGTGGAGACCGTGCATGTGGACGGGGGCCGTGACGCGGCCAGGCCGCTGAAGATGGTGGCCGCCGCCGCCGTGATCCGTAACCCGTGGGCCGGCCGTGGCTACGTCGAGGACCTGTCGCCGGAGATCCGGGCACTGGGCCCGCAACTGAGCCAGCACCTGACCGACCTGATCCTGGGTGAGGTCGGCTCGGGCGATGCGGTGGAGGCCTTCGGCAAGAGCGCGGTGGTCGGCCTGGCCGGTGAGCTGGAACACGCCTCGGCGCTGATCCACACCCTGCACTTCGGCAACATCTACCGCAACGCGGTGCGCGCCAAGTCCTACCTGGCCTTCACCAATACCCGCGGCCCGGCCAATGCGCCGATCGTGCTGCCGATGATGGACAAGAACGACGAAGGCCGCCGTTCGCACTACCTGACCGTGCAGTTCGCCATCGCCGATGCCCCGGCCGCCGACGAACTGGTGGTCGTGCTGGGCGCGGCCACCGCCGGCCGCCCGCACCACCGCATCGGTGACCGCTACCAGGACCTGAAAGAGCTCGGCCATGACGTCTCGAACCCTGCCGCTGTCAAGTAACCAACAGGCGCACTGCCTGGACCAGGGTGCGGGAGAGCCCCTGGTCCTGATCCACGGTGTCGGCATGCAGGCCGCCGCCTGGGGTCCGCAGATCGCCGCCTTCGCCCAGCAGTACCGGGTCATCGCGGTGGACATGCCCGGCCACGGCCAGAGCACGCGCCTGCCGGGCGAACCCGCGCTGACCGACTACGTGGCGTGGATGGTGGAGTTCATCAGTGCCCTGCAGCTGGGCCCGGTCAACCTGGCCGGGCACTCGATGGGCGCCCTGATCGCCGCCGGCGTGGCCATCGAGCGGCCGGACCTGGTGCGCCGCCTCGCGGTCATCAATGGTGTCCACCTGCGTACCGATGCCGCCCGCCACGCGGTGGTGACCCGTTCGGATGAACTGGCCACTGGCCGGATCGACGTGGAAACCCCGTTGCAGCGCTGGTTCGACGAGGGCACCACGCAAGCCTCGCTGGTGGAGGACGTGCGCTCATGGCTGCAGAACGTGGATATGCAGGGCTATGCCGATGCCTACCGCGCCTTCGCCCGTGGTGATGAGACCTACGCAGAGCGCTGGTCGGAAGTGGGCTGCCCTGCCTTGGCGCTTACCGGCGCCGAGGATGCCAATTCGACGCCGGCCATGGCCCTGTCGATGGCAGCGCTGGCCCGCAACGGCAAGGCCGTGGTCATCCCGCACGAACGCCACATGGTCAACCTGACCGCCCCCGCCAAGGTCAACGCGGCGCTGGCGGAATGGCTGGGCACCGCAACGAACTAGCTGCACTCATTCCAGGCCATCGGTTGGAGGGAACATATGGCTATCGATCCAAAAGAGCTGAGGGAAGCCTTCGGCTCGTTCATGACCGGCGTCACCATCGTGACGTCCACCACCGCAGACGGTGAACCGATTGGTTTCACCGCGAACTCGTTCGCTTCGGTGTCGCTCGATCCGCCGCTGTTGCTGGTCAGCATCGCCAACGCATCGGGCAACTACGACAACTTCGTGGGCGCCAAGCGCTTTGCCATCAACATTCTGTCCGAGGCACAGACCGACGCATCGAATACCTTTGCCCGGCGCAATCCGGATCGGTTTGCCGCGGTGTCCTGGACCAACAGCGCTCTCGGAAGCCCGCTCCTGGACGAGGTCAGTGCGTGGTTCGACTGCACCATGCACACGGTGGTGGAGGCGGGTGACCATGCCGTCCTGATCGGGCAGGTGGAGCACTTCCATACGGCCGGCCTGCCCGGGCTGGGCTACTACCGCGGTGGCTACTTCACCCCCGCCAAGGTGGCCACCGAGGTCATGACCGATACCAAGGGTCTGATCAGCGCGATCATCGCCCACGACGACAGCCTGCTGCTGGTGCCAGCGCCGGAAGGCGGCTGGGCCCTGCCCACTGTCGAGATCGGCAACGAGGGTGCGGACAACGCATTGGAACGCATCTTTGCCCGGCATCAGCCTGGTGCCTCGCCGAGCTTCGTGTACTCCGTCTATACGGACACCGACACTCACCGGCAGTTCGTCACGTTCCTGTGCAGCACCCCGGAAGCCACGGCCCAGCAGGGCGAGTACATCCCGCTTCGGGATGTACCAGGGCTGGCCATTCCGGACGCTGCGGTCAAGAGCATGCTGCAGCGTTACTGCCGCGAGAGCGCGCTGAAGACCTACGGCACCTATTACGGCAACCACACCTGCGGTGTGGTCAAAGAACTGATTGCAAGGGAGAGTTGAAATGCGGTTTTCTTTGTTCATCCATATGGAACGCGTCTCGGACCAGCAGTCGCAGAAGCAGCTGTACGACGAGATGATCGAGCTGTGCCAGATCGCCGATGAGGGTGGCATGCATGCCATCTGGACCGGCGAGCACCACGGCATGAACTTCACCATCGCGCCGAACCCGCTGCTCAACCTCGCCGACATCGCCAACAAGACCAAGAACGTGCGCCTGGGCACCGGCACCGTGGTGGCCCCGTTCTGGCACCCGATCAAGCTGGCCGGCGAAGCGGCGATGACCGACATCATCTCCAACGGCCGCCTCGACCTGGGCATCGCCCGCGGCGCCTACTCGTTCGAATACGAGCGCATGGTGCCGGGGATGGACGCCTGGGGCGCCGGCCAGCGCATGCGTGAGCTGATTCCGGCCATCAAGGGCCTGTGGAAGGGTGACTACGCCCACGAGGGCGAATTCTGGTCCTTCCCCAGCACCACCTCGGCACCGTTGCCGCTGCAGCAGCCGCACCCGCCGATCTGGGTGGCCGCGCGCGATCCCAACAGCCACGAATTCGCGGTGCAGAACGGCTGCAACGTGCAGGTGACCCCGCTGCACTTCGGCGACGACGAAGTGCAGAAGCTGATCGGCCACTTCAACGCGGCCTGCGAGAAGTTCAGCGAGGTGCCGCGTCCGAAGATCATGCTGCTGCGCCACACCTACGTGGCCGACTCGGAAGCCGACGCACAGGTCGCCGCCGACGAGATCAACGTGTTCTACAACTACTTCGGCGCATGGTTCAAGAACGAGCGCCCGATCAGCCAGGGCCTGATCGCCAAGCTGAGCGATGAGGAGATTGCCGCCCACCCGATGTATTCGGCACAGGCGATGCGCAGCAACAACGTGATCGGTCCGGCCGAGGAAGTCATCGCCCGCCTTAAGGCCTACGAGGCCATGGGCTTTGACGAGTACTCGTTCTGGATCGACACCGGCATGTCCTTCGAGCGCAAGAAGGCCTCGCTGTTGCGTATGATCAACGACGTCATGCCCGCCTTCGCCCAGGAATGACCATGGACAGCCCGTTCGAGCTCTACATCGACGGCCGTTTCGAAGCCGGTGCCGGTACGTTTGAAAGCATCGACCCGGCCACCGGCACGCCGTGGGCGACCATGCCCGAGGCGCGCCGCGAGCAGGTGGAACGCGCGGTCGAGGCCGCCGACCGTGCCCTGCACGATCCGGCCTGGGCCACGCTGACGGCTTCCCAGCGCGGCAAGCTGCTGTACCGGCTGGCCGACCTGCTGGAGCAGGCGGCGCCGGAACTGGCCGCCATCGAGACCCGCGACACCGGCAAGATCATCCGCGAAACCCGCGGCCAGATCGCCTATATCGCCGAGTACTACCGCTATTACGCCGGCATCGCCGACAAGATCGAAGGCAGCTTCGTGCCGGTGGACAAGCCGGACATGCAGGTCTGGATCAGCCGCGAGCCGATCGGCGTGGTCGCCGCCATCGTGCCCTGGAACAGCCAGCTGTTCCTGTCGGCGGTGAAGCTGGGCCCGGCCCTGGCCGCCGGCTGCACCGTGGTGCTGAAGGCGTCCGAGGAAGCGCCCGGCCCGCTGCTGGCGTTTGCCCGGCTGCTGCACCAGGCCGGCTTCCCGCCGGGCGTGGTCAACGTCATCACCGGCTTCGGCCCCGAGTGTGGCGCCGTGCTGAGCAGCCATCCGAAGGTCGCCCAGGTGGCCTTCACCGGTGGCCCGGCCACGGCGCGCCACATCGTGGCCAACACCACCGGGAATCTGGCCCGCGTCTCGCTGGAGCTGGGTGGCAAATCGCCGTTCATCGTGTTCGACGATGCCGACCTCGACAGCGCGGTGAACGCGCAGCTGGCCGCGATCTTCGCCGCCAGCGGGCAGAGCTGCGTGGCCGGTTCGCGCCTGCTGGTGCAGGCCGGCATCAAGGATGCGTTCCTGGCCCGGCTGCTGGAAAAGGTGGCGGCCATCCGCATCGGCCCGCCCGATGATGCGGCCACCGAGTTCGGCCCGCTGTGCACCGAGCGCCAGCGCCAGAACATCGAAGCGGTGCTGGCCGCGTCCGTCGCCCAGGGTGCCCGCGTGCTCTGCGGTGGTATCCGCAGCGAGCGCGCCGGCATCTACTTCCCGCCCACCATCGTCGACTGCAGCGCTTCGCCGCAGGCGGACAGCATCACCACCGAACTGTTCGGCCCGGTGCTGTCGGTGGATGTGTTCGACGATGAGGCGCAGGCGATCCACAAGGCCAACAGCACCGCGTTCGGTCTGGCCGCCGGCATCTTCACCCGCAACCTGACGCGCGCGCACCGGCTGAGCCGGGCGATCCGTTCGGGCGTGGTCTGGATCAACACCTACCGCGCGATTTCACCGCTGGCTCCGTTCGGTGGATTCGGTCTTTCGGGCCATGGACGGGAAGGCGGCGCCGCGGCCGCCCTGGAATACACCACGACCAAGACGGTGTGGCTGCGTACGTCCGATGTCCCCATGGATGACCCGTTCGTGATGCGCTAGGCCCCGCGCCCGGCACCCACACCCGTTCCCGCCTCCGGCCCGCGCGCCCTCACCTCCCCCCCCCCCCTCGATGGGCGAGGTCGCGCAGCCCGGTTCCATGACCGGATCGTTCCTGCGCCCCCTGCACAGCCGGGCGCGCGCGACCGATCCCGACGCACGCCTGCCGGGCGACCGGCTGGCTCAGGAAATCCGCCCATGAGCAATGCAAACAAGCAGGATGGCGCTTTCTCCATCGAGGGCCACTCCATCGGCTACATCCCCGAACAGGAGCGCCACGGCAACCCCCGTGACCTGTTCACCCTGTGGTTCTGTACCAACATCGCCCCGTTGGCGGTGATCACCGGCGCGATGTCGGTGCTGACGTTCAAGCTGGATATCGTCAGCGCGCTTCTGGCCATCGTCACCGGCCACATGTTCGGCGCGGCCATCCTCGCCCTTGCCTCGGCGCAAGGCCCGCTGGCCGGCATTCCGCAGATGATCCAGAGCCGCGCGCAGTTCGGCCGCTTCGGCTCGCTGCTGGTGGTCGGCTTCACCACGCTGATCTACCTGGGCTACTTCATCTCCAACATCATCCTGTCCGGCAAGACCCTGCACACGGTCATTCCGGCGGTGCCGCTGCCGCTGGCCACCATCATCGGCGCCGCGCTGGCCACGGCCATCGGCATCATCGGCTACAACTTCATCCACGGCTTCAACCGCATCGGCATCTGGTTCATGGGCGGTGCGCTGGCCATCGGCCTGGCCATCATGCTGCCGCGCCTGGGCGCCGATGCCTTCAGCCACGGCAGCTTCTCGCCGGCCGGCTGGTTCTCGATGTTCGGCATCTGCTCGGTCTGGCAGATCAGCTTCTCGCCGTACACCTCGGATTACTCGCGTGCCCTGCCACGCAGCGTGGGCGTGTTCCGCCCCTTCATCTACACCTACCTGGGCTCCGCGCTGGGTCCGATCCTGGCCTTCACCTTCGGCATGCTGGCGGTGAGCGGTGGCGGGCAGACCGATGCGATGGAAGCGGTGCGCCTGCACACCGGCTGGTTCGGCTACGTGCTGATGGTGCTGTTCCTGGTCAACATCATCGGCCACAACGCGATGAACCTGTACGGCGCGGTGCTGTCCTGCGTGACCTCCCTGCAGACCTTCTCCCCGTCGTGGACGCCGGCGCGGCTGGCCCGCATCACCCTGTCGTGCGCGCTGCTGGTGGCCTCTACGCTGTGTGCGCTGTGGGCCTCGGCCAACTTCATCGAGATCTTCATCAACGCGGTGTTCGCGCTGCTGTTCATCCTTGCGCCGTGGGTGTCGATCAACCTGCTGGACTTCTACGTGGTCAACGGCGGGCGCTACGACATCGCCTCGATCTTCGCCCGCGATGGCGGCCGCTACGGCCTGTTCAACGGCCGCGCCCTGCTGGCCTACGCACTGGGTGCGATCGCCCAGGTGCCGTTCATCAGCAACGCCTTCTTCCAGGGTTCGTGGGCGCAGCTGTTCGGTGGCGTCGATGTGTCCTGGGTGATCGGCCTGCTGGTCAGCGCCCTCGCCTACTACCTGCTGGCCGTGCGTGCGCCCCAGGGCGCCAGCGTCGCGGCCACCTGATTCCCTCCCGGCGCGGGCACCGGCTGCCCGCGCCCGACACGAACCACGAGGTATGCATGAACGTTGAAACGTCCGCGCTGTTCCACCAGCGTGCGCTGGTGGCTGGGCAATGGATCGCCGCCGACAGCGGTGAAGTCGATGAGATCCTCGACCCGGCCACCCAGCAGGTGCTGGGTACCGTGCCGCGCCTGGGCCGCGCCGAAACCGAGCGCGCGATCGCCGCGGCCTCGGCCGGCTGGGCCGACTGGCGGGCCACCACCGCCGAGCACCGCTCGCGCGTGCTGAAGGCCTGGCACCGCCTTCTGATCGACAACACCGAAACCCTTGCCCGCCTGCTGACCGCCGAACAGGGCAAGCCGCTGGCCGAAGCACGTGCGGAGATCGTCTATGCCGCCAGCTTCGTCGAATGGTTCGCCGAGGAAGCCAAGCGGGTCTACGGTGACATCATCCCCAGTCCCTACCCCGATGCGCGGATCATGGTGACCCGCCAGCCGATCGGCATCGTCGCCGCGGTGACGCCGTGGAATTTCCCGGCGGCGATGATCACCCGCAAGGTGGCCCCGGCACTGGCGGCCGGCTGCCCGTGCATCGTCAAGCCTGCGGCGGAAACCCCGTTCACCGCCATGGCGATGGCCGACCTCGCCCTGCAGGCCGGTGTGCCGGCGGCGATGTTCAGCGTGGTGACCGGCCATGCGGCGTCCATCGGCGATGCGTTCTTCGACAGCGAGGAGGTGCGCAAATTTACCTTCACCGGCTCCACGCCGGTCGGTCGCATGCTGTACGGCAAGGCCGCGAAGACGGTGAAGAAGGTCTCGCTGGAACTGGGCGGCAACGCGCCCTTCATCGTGTTCGACGACGCCGACCTGGACGCTGCCGTCGATGGCGCGATGCTGGCCAAGTTCCGCAACGCCGGCCAGACCTGCGTCTGCGTCAACCGGTTCCTCGTGCACGACGCCGTCCACGATGCCTTCGTCGAGGCGCTGCGTGCACGCATCGCCGCGTTGAAGGTGGGTGCGGGCGACGCCGAGGGCACCCAGATCGGCCCGCTGATCAACACCGCCGCCGTGGCCAAGGTGCAGTCGCACGTGGATGACGCGGTGGCCAAGGGCGGTCGGGTGCTGCTGGGCGGCGACGTCGGCGCGCAGGGCGAGTGCTTCTACCTGCCCACCCTGGTGGTCGATGCGACCGCCGAGATGCAGGTGGCGACCGATGAAACCTTCGGCCCGCTGGCCGCCGTGTTCCGTTTCCACGACGAAGCCGAGGCCGTGCGCCTGGCCAATGCCACCGATTCCGGGCTGGCCGCCTACTGCTACACCCGCGACCTCGGCCGCGCCTGGCGCATGAGCGAGCGGCTGGACTACGGCATGGTCGGCATCAACCGCGCCGCCATCTCCAATGAAGTGGCGCCGTTCGGCGGCATCAAGCAGTCCGGGCTGGGGCGTGAAGGTTCGCGCTACGGCATCGAGGATTTCCTGGACATCAAGTACACCCTGTTCGGAGGCATCAGCGCATGAGCGATTCCCGCTTCGAAAAAGGCCTGCAGATCCGCCGCCACGTGCTGGGCGATGAGTACGTGGACCGCGCCCTGGCCCAGGCCGATGCCTTCAGCCAGCCGCTGCAGGAACTGGTGACCGAGTACTGCTGGGGCACCGTCTGGGCACGCAGCGATCTCGCCCTGGCCGAACGCAGCCTGATCAACCTGGCGATGATTTCCGCGTTGAATCGTCCGCACGAGCTGAAGATCCACGTCAAGGGCGCGCTGCGCAACGGCGTCAGCCGCGAGAAGATCCGCGAGGTGCTGCTGCAGGTGGCTATCTACTGCGGCGTGCCTGCCTCCGTGGACAGCTTCCGCGTGGCCCGCGAGGCCATCGCCGAGTTCGACGCCGCCGAGACGTAAGCCCTTTCAGCAGCCATCGGTGCGCCCTGCCCGTGCCCCGCGGCGCGGTGGGCGCCCTGTTGCCCGATGGCGTGCCGATTGCCCCTTTCCTGCTGTTCCTGCCTGGGAACCTGCCATGCATCCTGCGTTCCGTTTCGCCCGTTCGCCTCTTGTCCTGGCCCTGTGCCTGGCGTGTGCCTCGCTTGCACATGCCGAAGCCCCCGCCGAAGAGGTCACTACGCCTGCCGACGCCCCTGCCGCAACGCCGGCACCGGCGCACACCGGCTGGACACTTGGCGGCGTCCTGCGCGGCCGCTGGGATGTGCGCTTCAACGACGCGCACGGTGATGGCAGCCGCCGCACTTCCAACCACCTGTCCTTCGACACGCTCATCCTCAAGGCCGACTATGACGGCCAGGATTACTTCGCCTCGGCGCAGTACCGGTTCTATGGCGGCAGCGTGCTGTACTCGCGTGCCGGCGGCTACCGCAACTACCCCGGCGAGGTGAGCTTCCCGCTGCAGGCCTATGCCGGCCGCCGCTTTGCCAATGGCGATCGCGTGGCCATCGGCCTGCAGCCAGTGGTGCTGGATGAGCAGTACTGGGGCGCGCAGGTGCTGGGCAGCATCGGCTTTGTGGTGGGCCTGGAAGAGGTCTATGCACCGGGCATCACCTACCGTCACGACGGCGATGGCTACCGCCTGGCCGCAGGCTACTACCCCATCTCTACGCCCGACGGCAAAGGCATCAGTCGCGATGGCGCACGCTATTCCACTGCTTTCGTGCAGGGCGACAGTTACGTGCCGAATGGCACCAGCACCTCCGAGCGCGACCTGGTGGCGGCCACCGTCGACTGGGATCTGCTGAAGCATGACGACGTCACGGTGTCTGCCGCGGTATCCGGTCTGTACTCGCGCCTGCAGGACGAGAGCGGCACGCCGCAGGGCGACGGCACGCGGCGCGCTCTCGCAGCCAGCGTGAAGGTCAGCAATGGCACCTGGCGCGGCAAGGTCCTGGTCGCACGGCAGGACATCAGCCTGCCGGCTTCGCGCGACACCCACGTCATCACCGTGGGCGGCTTCGATGCGTCCTACAACATCGCCACCAAGGGCACGGTTGTGTTCGCCGAAGTGGGACGGCCGCTGACGGTCGCCGGGCAACCGTTCGACCTGTATGCCAGCCTGTCACGTTTCATCAAGGACGAGGCCGACTTCACGGACAGCCAACGGTTGACCCTTGGCGCTGCATGGAGCCATGGCCGCCTGCGCGTTTCCAGTGAACTGCTGGTCGGCCGCAACGATCCGTTCGTGGGTGCCGGGCAATACATCAGCGGCGCTGCCGAGGGCGGCGACGACCGCTACAAGACGTCGCTGTTCACGGTTGTCGGGTACCGGTTCTAGGGCACGCGGGCATCCACGCATGGCGTGGATCTACAGGGCGACCGGGTTGCTGGTGCCAATGCTACCGCCTACCATCGACGCGGACGAGGACCCGACAAGGACGCCAGGGATGCCGGGCAGAAGCAGATCCCCGCAGGGCCAAGCCACCTTGCGCGCATCGATCATCGGCGCGCTGTGCTGCACGATGGCCGCCTGCGGCCTGGTGATGGACAGCCGTTTCGACACACTGCAGGCCGCACGTGAGCAGGACATGGTGCGCAAGGGCTGGGTACCCGAATGGGTGCCGCCGGATGCGACCGATCTGCGTGAGGTGCATGACCTGGATTCGAACGTGAGCGAACTGGCCTTCCGCAAGCCTGTTGCCACGCAGATCCAGCTTCCCGCGGACTGCCGGAAGACGAGGTATACGTCCAGCGCCCGCGCGTCCATCCAGCGCACCTGGTGGCCGCCGGAGCCGTTGCTGCAGATGTCCTACACCGTCTTCACCTGTGGGCCGGACTACGGCCGCGCCACCTTCGCGGCCATCAGCAGCTCCGGCGATCAGGTGCTGTTCTGGCGCACCTACCAGGATTGATGCGCGCGCCGTCATCCCGACCCTTCGCCAGGTCGTCACGTTGCACGTGCCCTGCGTAGAGCGGAGCCATGCCCCGCCGCCATGCCCTACAATCCCTTGTTGCGGCGGAACACTGCACCTACCATCGGACCGCCCTTTCCCGATCCCCGCCCCGATGACGACCTACGCCGAACTCAACGCCGCCCAGCTGGCCAACCACGCCCTCAACATCTTCATCGCCGAGGGCCGCCACATCGAAGGCGCGCGCGTGATCTACCGAGCGCTGCAGCTCGACCCGCATCATCCCGATGCGCTGCGCAGCCTCAGCGATTTCCACGCAAACTCCGGCACCGAAGCCTTCTCGGCCGCCACCATGGAATACGCCCTGTCCGGCGCGATCGATCTGAGTGCGGAGGAACGCCAGAAGCTGGAAGCGCTGCATTTCCTCGACATCTGGACCTGGGGCTTCGCCCGTCACAATTCCGGCGAGGCACAGCTGGGTGCCGAGGCCTTCAAGAACCGTGACGACTTCGAGGTCGACCACGCCGCCTACGCGGCCTTCCTCGGCACCATCGTGGAGCCGGCCGGTTCACTGCAGGCTGCCTTCGAGGCCGCGCACCGCCTGTCGGGCCTGATGGCGGGCTTCCTGCAGCACGGCGGCAATGACGATCCGGACCTGGACGATGTCCTGCGTGGCGAAGGTTTCGTTGAAACCGCCGAGTATCCGCAGTGGCTGCAGTCGTCCACCGACGACGTTGACGCACTGGACAAGGCCATCCAGGAGCAGCGCCAGAAGGGGTGATCCGGCGCGTCGCCGGGCATGTATCAGCCCCGGTAGAGTCGAGCTTGCTCGATTGCTTTTTCAACAGCAGTCGAGCAGGCGCGATGCCCGCTTTACGCTGACGGCCCGTGGCTTGGTAAAAGGCAGTCGCTTGGACCAGCTGCAGGCCGCCATTCAGTAGGCCATAACGGTCATGGGCAGGTTACCCGTATGGGTCCACCCAGACGCAACCGGCCATCGGGATGGCCGAAGAGTTCGCGTCGCTGGGACTGCAATGAGCCACTTGGCTTGACCTGGCAGCCAGTTGCACCCGTTCCCAGATCTCGTTCGACATCCCTGGTGAACTGAATAGACGGCGGTGACCGCCACATGGGTGCGCGGCCCATCAATAATGTAAAAGACAGCCGTCAGCACTTGGGCGGACTTTTGTCGCCAACTCAATGCGACGCTCGCTGGATATTCCCCCCGAATGGCAAGCGCACGCATCTTCAGGCGAAGCAGGATTGATCACTCACTCGGAGTCCATTTCGCTCAGGTCAGTCAGTACTTCACCCTACTGTAGACGAGGCCCAGCTCCTCATCGTGCATGATCCAGCGACCAGCAGATCTCTCTGGACACGAATAGAACACCCCAGCATGGTCAGATGCACGCGACCAGGAATTACGGGCGAACTGAGGAAATCGCCGCATGGTTGGCGCGTCGGGCATCTCTGCCCTGCCTGTTGGCCTGCAATCTTCGGGCAACGTCAGCGTCCCACTGGTCGGACGGAAGATCAACCAAGACTCATTGGTGTCCATGTCATGCGCCTCGCGTATGTCGACAGCATCTTTGGGCAACCACTCAGGCAACCACTTCGATTTGCCGATTGCATCCCTAGAGATGGCGTGGTTACGGTCAGCATACTCAGTGCTTGCAACTTCCATGCAGCCAGAGACTGTAAATGCCAACACAATGACCGGCAGAAATCTATGTGCGTTTCTCGAAAGCTTGCCAGTCAACGACGTGGGAAATTTCATTCGGTGCGATAGCCCCGCATAGTTGTTTTGGAACATCTCAGCGATTCAGTCAAGCAAGCTCGATGCAACTGCTGGGCCTCCAGCCCCGGAGCGTAACGATAGCCGGTACCAGTCGGCGTTGGGGCCGATAGTCAATCGCTACCCGGCTTCTTTCCGGTCAGAGTAACCAGAAGTATCAGGACAAGCGCCACGCATACAGCAACATGGAACAAGAGGATGGGCCGGATGGCGAGATAGAGCTCGCCGACTCCAAGGGAATAGGACCCGCGGCCGGAATGCGAGCCCAGGGCTCTAGCAATGATCTGGATCCATACCAGCGCAGCTATCTGAACAGCGATGATTCCAAACGCGGGAAAGAGCCTCCTGGTAGGAGTTCTGCCGACCATTGCGAAGTACGTAAGCACCGAGAGAACCACATAGAATGCAACCAACACCCACGCCATCAACCTATCCTCCGCAGCCGCAGCCCTTGGGCCGGTTCCCCAGCATTTCATGCATTGCCCTTATTGCACCGGTATCGATGTCAGCTCGGCTATCCGCATCCCAGTTGCAGGGCCGCCCTCGGACCACGTCTTCGACGTCACACACCATGACGGCGAGGCTCGTCTCTCCCCAGCCAACGGGTACCCACACCAGCATCAGGAAGATCTCCGGGCGCACCAGATGGATCGAGTGGATGCCCAGCCAGTCGATCTTTACCGCTGCTCGATCTTCAGTGCACTAAAGCGCTGCCGAGCACCTGCCGAACACGTTGGCGGGCTTCTCCCGCAGACTCACGGCAACCACCCGGTGCTTCTGCTCACCGCACCCGCCCATGACCCCATACATGATGAGAAGTCCCTTGTCGTTGACGAAGCCTATGAACTTGCCATGTCCTTCGTCCGAAGCGGTCCTGACGAGATAAACGCTCTCCCCGGATGCTGGCTTCAGGCCAATCGACGGCATCGAATCAATCTTCCCTTCAACCTCTGATGCTGATACCACGATCACCGAATTCCTCAACATCCACTCCGCAATGGCACCTTCACTATCCGGATCAAGCGTGGAAATGCGATCAAGCGGTAGAGCCATGGAATTTCCAGGGATGATCGCATCGGATGAAACATCTACCCAGTTCGATTTCCACTCCGCGTGTTGAACCTTGTTGATGCTGCACCCCCCAAGCATTGGCAAGAGCAGCAGCGCTGCGCGCAGTATGGCTTCTACTTGCACTTAGATCTCCTCTTAATGCTCTTCCGAACCCGATCATCTGGTAGACACAGATGATCAGCCTTGGCGCCCCTTCCAACCGCGTACGGCATTCCCGCAGCACACGCTCCTCTGCGGCTTCTGCATTGTCCAGCAAGCTCAGGTCGAAGGTCTGTTCGTCTACGCCCAGCACTTACATCACCAGGTAATTCCAGACGTCGTCACGAGAACTGCCCTGCACGAACAGGCTCTCCTCAGGGCTCGGTCTCGACCAGGATCCTGTCCATAACAAACAGACCCCACGCCAAGATTACGAAATCAATAGAAATTCCAATAACTCGGAGCGGTACGGTCATCATTTTTAGCGCCAACTCACCAGAAAATCGCCAACACTGCCAAGAATATCCAGGCGATCATAGCGAGGCTTAGCGAGCACGGGTGAGGCGCATCCAACCTGAATCCCAAGATCTTCAGGCGACAATCCAAGGGCTTAAATCTGCAAATAAATCATCCATACGCCAGACGCTCGCCGACTCCTCCCGCGCGGACCCACAGGCCAGCGCGCTAACCTTGTCGATTGCAACTTACTAGAAATCCGTTCTTGATGGGCCCCCAGTCACCACTCAGGTCACGAGAAGAGAGCCTGACGTAGGTCGGTCCCTGAGGAGAACCAGTAGCTAATGCGAAAAGAACCACATCCGAATCACGTTGACGGGACTGCGCAATTATTTCGAAGCCATCAACGGCCGAAAGCCCTTTCACCAAAGTAGACGTAGAAAATCCTGGATGCCCACCCATCAGCACTTCAATCCTTCTGCCTGACTCCATGATCTCACCGACGTCATAGTCGAGGCCCGGCTCTAGTACTGAGTAGGTCGCGTTGCCGAGCTTGGCGCAGACATCGTAGCGACCACTTAAAACACTTAACTCATCTCTCCTGCATGACGAAAGCAATGCAGCAATAACCACGAGGAGGACTATCCTACTCACAGCCGCACCCCCTCCTTACCGCGCCGTTTCCCGCTCTACGTACGTCCTTGACGTTTTCCTCATTCACCGAACTCATGTCTATCCTTCTTCCCTTTATGCCCGGCCCGTAATCTCCAAGGCCCATGAGATGCCCAGCCTCATGCGCGAACGTGGTTTCACCAAGCTGGCCAGGCGTATACCAAAGCCCTTCATTCATGAATACTCGGTTAACCCACTACTCGCCAACGCCATCCCTGAGAACGACTGCATTTGTCGACACCTCATCGTAGCGCGCAATTGGGGTCACGACGGTCGTCACTTGATACTTGCCAAATCGACCGGTCCAAGCCTTCTCAATCGCTTGTGAAACACTTCTTACCTGTTCACCAGATGCGCCTTGGAAATTGATAGGGAGCGAAATGCCGACATTTGTGCCGTTCTTTACGCAAACATATGCGATAAGCCCGAGTGGATCTACTGACGATAGCACCCGTCCTCCAACGTAAGAATACGTAGACACTCCTCCCAGCAACCCAATCGGATCACTCTGCGAGTACCTACCCACCGCCGGGTCATACTCCCGCTGGTAGTTGTAGAACATCCCACTCGCATCCGTCGCCTGCTGCCCCGGGAAGCGCAACGCGAGATCAAACGCCACGCCATCGCCGTCAGGATCATTGGCCGGCGCTTGGTCGCCAAACACCTCGGTCTTGTTGCTCCACTCCCAAATTGCAACATCCCGCACCGGGTCGATCACCACGCGCGGCGTGCCCAGGTGATCGGGCTGGATGTAAGCAAGTTCCGGAACACCGCTGCCGGCCACATTGATGAGTGCTACCGGGTGGTTGTCCAGCCAGATCGCCTGCTGCTGGGCTTCCCCCGTTGCCGAGTAGTTGCCGAGCCACTGCCCGGCTTCGTCGTAGACCGTGATCTGCGCATCCCCGCCTTCGGGCGCGCGCAGTACGCGCTCGCCACGATGATTGTAGCCGTAGCGTTCGGCCACAATCTCACCCAGCTTGACGGCATTCATGCGATTGGCGTCGTTGTAGGCGAAGGTCTTGCCACCGATGCTGGTCGTGTTGCCTGCTGCGTCGTGGTTTCGTGCATCGCCGCCCACCGCCACCAGATGATGGCTGTTAGCCGGATAGCTGTAGGTCGACGTACCCGCCGAGGTGGTCAACGAGGTGCGATTGCCCGTTGCATCGTAGGCATAGGTTTCAATTGGCGTGCCGGTTGCGCCGTCCTGGGTGTGCGTCAGGCGACCCAGCGTGTCATAGGCGTACTTCGCAAGCACGGCTGAACCGGTGCCGTTCTTCAATTCGGTGATCGAGCCCACCGCGTCATAGCCAAAGCCCAGGGACAGGCCACCGGCAGCCGGGTCGTGCACAGCCTGCGGGCGATAGTCCAGATCCAGGGGGCGCTGCAACTGGCGGCCGTTGCCGTAGGTCCAGCCGGTGGCTGGGCCGATGGCTGCATATGTAATTCCATTGGCCAGCACCTGCCGCGCCTGCCCCGGCCGGGTCAGGCCATCTGGCTGATGCGGCCCAACGTGTCGCGCACGTAGTCAGCCACACTGCCATCCGGATAGGTCAGCGATGCGAGGCGACCGGACTTGTTGTACGCGTAGCGCAAGGTGCTGGCGACGCCATTCACGGTCTGCACCTTGCGGGTGATCTGGCCGAAGCGGTCATGGCCGTGTTGTCGTCGGGGTGCGCCACCCTCAACGGACGTTTAAGCGCTTCATAGCTTTAGATCGGAATGATGCTGCGCGATTCAGTGAGGATCAGAAAATACTTTCTTGTACCAGAACGTATTACGACGCTTGAACCAATGGGAGAACTGCTCACAATCGAATACACGCAATTGTCGCATCGATACTCGGTAACGCTGAAAAAATGCGATTAGCTCCCTGAGTCCATCGTCATCCACCATCGACGTATCGACCGTTATTTCAATCACAAGGCCTCGACCTACGACATCCAATACGAATGGCATCTTGTCAAGCCACTCAAAGAATGACCTTTCATCTGTCATCGAGTAGAAGACTACTCGTTCCGCGTTCAGCACAACTTTTTGATCGTTCATCGACGAAGTCCCCCTGGGTATACATTGATGTATCCGCCCCGCTTCAACTGCACGTCCCAATGTGGGCCACCATGCGCATCATTGGGAGCATCCGTCTTGGGTCCCGTCGGGATCCAGACATTGCCTGAGCTATCTTCCCAACCGTAACCTCGGCCATTCGGAGCCTTCACCCATTTCGGGCCCTTCTTGCCCGGACAGAAGCCTTCTGAATCGCCCGGAAGTCCGGGAGCTTTCGCGCCGCTCGGGTCACGAGCATCCTTTGGCTCCTTTCGCGCAAAGATGTCAATGCCAAGTGGCAGCGCAGGGAACATAGTCTCCAGAGCAATGTACCCCGGAATCAGGAAGTCGTGCGGGTAGAGCATCGGTCCTTGGTCTGCAGGGACGTATCCGAGGTCAGGGTGGTAGTAGTCTCCGCTCGAGGATGGGAAGCCTGTTGAATGGGCACGCTGTATTGCCGCTTGGCGGGCCGCTGCAGATTGGAGGCCCAGCGCATCGAGATCGCTAGTCGGTCTTGCCAGAGCGTATGAGAAGGTACTTACTCCTCCCTTCAACCCAATCGGATCACTCTGCGAGTACCGCCCCACCGTCGGGTCATACTCCCGCTGGTAGTTGTAGAACATCCCACTCGCATCCGTCGCCTGCTGCCCCGGAAAACGCATCGCGAGGTCAAACGCCACACCATCCCCGTCGGGATCATTGGCCGGCGCCTGGTCGCCAAACACCTCGCTCTTGCTGTTCCACTCCCAGATCGCAACATCGCGCACCGGATCGATCACCACGCGCGGCGTGCCCAGGTGATCGGGCTGGATGTAAGCAAGCTCCGGAACACCGGCATCAGCCACATAGATGAGTGCTACCGGGTAGTTGTCCAGCCAGATCGCCTGCTGCAGGGCTTGCCCCGTTGCCGAGTAGTTGCCGAGCCACTGCCCTGCTTCGTCGTAGACCGTGATCTGCGCATCCCCGCCTTCGGGCGCGCGCAGTACGCGCTCGCCGCGATGGTTGTAGCCGTAGCGCTCGGCCACCACGCCCCCCAGCTTGACCGCGTTCATGCGATTGGCGTCGTTGTAGGTGAAGGCCTTGCCACCAATGCTGGTCGTGTTGCCTGCAGCATCGTGGCCACGCGCTTCGCCGCCCACCGCCACCAGATGATGGCTGTCAGCCGGGTAACTGTAGGTCGAAGTACCCGCCGACGTGGTCAGCGAGGTGCGATTGCCGGTGGCGTCATAGCCGTAGGTTTCGATCGGCGTGGCCGTTGCACCGTCCTGGGTCTGGGTCAGGCGACCCAGCGTGTCATAGGCGTATTTCGCAAGCACGGCTGAACCGGTGCCGTTCTTCAACTCGGTGATCGAGCCCACGGCGTCATAGCCAAAGCCCAGGGACAGGCCACCGGCAGCCGGGTCGTGCACAGCTTGCGGGCGATAGTCCAGATCCAGCGGGCGCTTCAGTTGCCGGCCGTTGCCATAGGTCCAGCCAGTGGCCGGGCCGAATGCCGCATAGGTCACGTCGTTGACCACGACCTGCCGCGCCTGCCCTGGCCGGGTCAGACCGATCTGATTGATGCGGCCCAGCGTGTCCCGCACGTAGTCAGCCACGCTGCCATCCGGATAGGTCAGCGATGCGAGGCGACCGGACTTGCTATAGGTGTAGCGCAAGGTGCTGCTGACGCCGTTCACGGTCTGCACCTTGCGGGTGATCTGCCCGAAGCGGTCATGGCAGTACTGGGTGCTGCCATTGGCATGCAGCACCTGCCCCAGCCGGCCGGTAGCAAAGCTCTCGTCGCTTGCACACACCGCCGGGGCCACGTCGTAGTGATAGCCCACATCCATGTTGGGGTCAGGGTAGGCCACGCCAACCAGACGATTGAGCGCGTCATAGCTGTAGGTAGCGGTAATACCGCGCGCATCGGTGCGGGTCTTGCGGTTACCTGCACTGTCCACGGTGAAACCGGTACTGCCGCTGTCCGGGCTGATCTGTGTGGTCAGGTCGCCGAAGCCGTTGTAGGCGTAGGTGGTATGCAGGCCCTTTGGGTCAGTCACCTGGGTCACCTGGTCCAGCGCGTTGTACTGGCTGCGGATCTCCGCCTCCACGCCGCCCACGTCCTGCAGGGTCTGCGCCAGCCGGTTCAGCGGATCATGCTGCTGGCGGGTCACGCGCTGCAGGGCGTCGGTGACCGTCTGCGGATTGCCGTTGGCATCGTAGGTGAAGCCGGTGGCGTGGCCGCTGGCATCCTTCAAAACGGTCAGCTGGCCCAGGGTGTTGTAGGTACGGGCCAAGGTACGCCGCAGCGTGCCGCCTGCATCCACGGTATTTTCGTCAAGGCGGTTGCCGGCATTGTCCAGCGTGTAATGGATCGTGTTGCCGGCACTGTCAGCCACGTCGGTCAGCCGCTGCGCAGCGTCGTAGACATAGGTCACGCTGCTGCCATCGGGCTCGGTTGACCCGTCCTGAATTGGGTTGACACCTTTTCCCTCTGGAAAAGGAATGTTCAATGAAATCAACAATCAGGCGCAGCCAGCGGGATTACTCGCTGGCCTTCAAGTTATCGGTGGTCGATCAGGTCGAGCGCGGCGAACTGACCTACAAAAAGGCCCAGGAGCGCTACGGGATCCAAGGGCGCAGCACGGTGCTCTCTTGGCTTCGCCGGCATGGTCGGCAAGATTGGTCGGCTGGGGCATCATTGCCTCCCATGAGCACTGTCCCCAAAGCCGGGGCGGCCAAGCCGCTTACGCCGGAACAACAGATCAAGGCCCTGCAGGTCCAGTTGCGGGAGGCAAACGAGAAGGCGCAGCTCTTCGAGGCCATCGTGGACGTTCTCAAAGAGGATTACGGGGTGAAAATCGTAAAAAAGCCTTCCGGCAAGTCCTCACGCAAAGGCGCCTCAAAGGCGTAAGCGTGGCCAGGGCTTGCCGCCACTTCGGCATCAGTCGGCAGGCGTTCTATCAGGCTGGACACCGTCAGCAGCAGCGAGACGCTGCCGATGCCACGGCACTGGCGCTTGTGAACGACTGCCGCGCGCGCCAGCCTCGAGTAGGTACGCGCAAACTGCACCATCTGATTGAGCCGAAACTGCAGGCGGCGGGGATCGATCTCGGGCGTGACCGGCTATTTGACGTGCTGCGAGAGGCACGCCTGCTGGTGCCGCAACGTCGCGCGTATCACAAGACCACCGATAGCCATCATCGCTTCCGCAAACATCCCAACCTGCTCAAACCCGGAGAAGGCTGCGTAGTTCCTAATGGTTGCGAACAGGTGTGGGTGGCTGACATCACCTATCTGCCCACAGATGGAAAATTCGTTTACCTGAGCCTGGTTACCGATGCCTGGTCACGCAAGATTGTGGGCTGGAGCGTGGATGAGACGTTGCAGACCGAACATGCCGTGCAAGCACTGGAGATGGCCCTGAAAGCCCGGAAAACGAAGCAGCGGCTGATCCATCACTCGGACCGGGGCATCCAGTACTGCTCGGACAACTACCAGCGTATCCACGCCAAGCATGGCCTGACCTGCTCGATGACCGACGGCTATGACTGCTATCAGAATGCTCTGGCAGAGCGAGTCAACGGGATCCTGAAATGCGAGTTTCTGCTTCATCGCCCGCGGGATCTTGGACAGGCCCGCCAGATGGTGGCTGAGGCAGTAGGTATCTACAACGCCGAACGCCCCCACCTGTCCCTTAAAATGCAGACGCCCGATGCGATGCATCGGGCGTCCTTGGCCGCCTGATGGCGGCCGGTTCATCCACCCCGTAGGTGTCAACCTATGGCAGGACGGGTCATGAAGTGACCCCCAAAAGTTGGACAGTTGGGGGATCAGGCGGCCAACGCGGCCTGCTGCCGGTACTTTACCGGGCTCAGGCCCTTTAGTTTCAATCGGATACGGTCTTCGTTGTAGTACCGGATGTACTCCATTAGCCCGGCTTCCAGCCTTTCGATGCTGTCAAAGGTCTTCAGGTAGAAGAATTCCGACTTCAGCGTCCCGAAGAAGCTCTCCATGGCCGCATTGTCCAGGCAGTTGCCGCGCCGGGACATGCTCTGTTTCAGCGAGTGCTTTGCGAGCGTGTGGCGGTATTTTTCGTGCTGGTAATGCCAGCCTTGGTCGGAGTGGATCATCGGTCGATCTTCGGGCGAGAGCTTCTTGATCGCTTGATCCAGCATCTCGCCCACCAAGTCGAACACCGGTCGGCGCTTCATCTGGTAGGCCACGATTTCACCGTTGTAGAGGTCCATGATCGGCGAAAGATAGAGCTTCATGCCCTGCACCTTGAACTCGGTTACGTCGGTCACCCACTTCTGGTTGGGCATTTGGGCTTCAAATTGACGGTCCATTTCGTTGGGCACCACGACGTTGGCCGCACCCTTGAACGCGCGGTAGCGCTTGATGCGCACCCGCGACTGCAGGTCCAGCTCGGCCATCAGCCGCTGCACCCGCTTGTGGTTGATGGCTTCGCCCTGATTGGTCAGCTCCAGCGTTACGCGGCGGTAGCCGTAGCGCCCTTCGTGTTCATCGTAAATCGCACGGATGCGCTCGCGCAGTTCCTCCTCGCCCTCACCTGGATGGGCTAAGGCATTCACCTGGTAATAGAACGTGCTGCGTGAAAGCTCGGCCGCCTCGAGCAACAGCGGCAGTGCGTAGTTATGCCTCAACCCTTCGATGGCTTGCGCTTTGCACGCTGCGCTGCCTGCTCTTCCCGGATCAAGGCATCGAGTTTTTTTAGGTAAGCGGTCTCCGCACGCAGATAGGCCACTTCCTTGAGGAGCTCATCGCGGCTCATGTCCTCGGCTGGCTTGGACGAGCGGGTCTTTTTCATCGGCTTTTCAGGCGGTAATGGTGGAGGCGCCAACGCTTGGGCGCCGCCCTCAGCATACAGCCGCCGCCACTGTCCCACCGCGCCGGCATCGCCAATCTGGAAGTGGGTGGTGGCCTCCCGTGCGGACATGCCGTCCTGGCTCATCTTCTCCAGGACAGCCAGCTTGAACTGGAGATCGTAGGATCGGGCTTTGCGGTGAAACCCCTGTCGACCATGCAACCGGAAGGTCGCTGCCCACCGCCTCACCGTGGAGAACTCCAGACCATAGCGGCGAGCAACCGCCTTGACCGATGTGGAGGTCTTGCAGGCCTCTTTGGCCACCTGCAATTTGAAACGAACCTCATATCTATTCATATAACCCTCTGGGTTGGATCAGGTGTCCAACTCCAGGGGGTCACTTCAAACGCCGAACGCCCCCACCTGTCCCTTAAAATGCAGACGCCCGATGCGATGCATCGGGCGTCCTTGGCCGCCTGATGGCGGCCGGTTCATCCACCCCGTAGGTGTCAACCTATGGCAGGACGGGTCAACTTTGCGGTGTTGCTTCAGCCCTTGGCGACGGTGGCCACGGCCTTGGCGACGTACTCCAGGTTGTTCTGGTTCAGCGCGGCCACGCAGATGCGGCCGGTGCCGACGGCGTAGATGCCGAACTCGTCGCGCAGGCGTTCGACCTGCTCACGGCTCAGGCCGGAGTAGGAGAACATGCCGGCCTGTTCGTTGATGAAGGCGAACTGCGGGGCACCGGCGGCGGCGAGCTTTTCGACCAGGCCCTGGCGCAGGGCGTGGATGCGCTCGCGCATCTCGGTCAGTTCCTGCTCCCACATCTCACGCAGGTCCGGGTTGGTCAGCACGCCGGCCACCAGCGCGGCACCGTGGGTGGACGGGCTGGAGTAGATCGTGCGGATCACGCGCTTGACCTGCGACTGCACGGCCTTCGCATCAGCGGCGGTCGGGGCGACCATCGACAGCGCACCCACGCGTTCGCCATACAGCGAGAACGACTTGGAGTACGAGTTGGCGACGATGAAGCTGTCGATGCCGGCTTCGGCGATGATGCGCACGGCGGCGGCATCCTGCTCGATGCCCTTGTCGAAGCCCTGGTAGGCCATGTCGATGAAGGGGAACAGCTGCTTGTCCTTCAGGACTTCGGCCACCTGCTTCCACTGGCTGACGGTGAGGTCGGCGCCGGTAGGGTTGTGGCAGCAGGCGTGCAGCAGCACCACGGTGCCGGCCTGCAGCTTCTGCAGATCGGCCAGCATGCCGTCGAAATCCACGCCATGGGTGGCGGCGTCGAAGTAGGTGTACTCGACCACGTCGAAGCCAGCAGCACCGAACACCGCGCGGTGGTTTTCCCAGCTCGGGTTGCTGATGGCGATGGTGGCGTGCGGCAGCAGCTTCTTCAGCACGTCGGCGCCGACGCGCAGCGCACCGCTGCCACCGACGGTCTGTGCGGTGGTGACGCGGCCGGCGGCCAGCAGCGGCGAATCCTTGCCGAACACCAGTTCACGGGTCGCCTGCGTGTACGCAGGCAGGCCGTCGATCGGCAGGTAGCCACGCGGTTTGGCTTCGGTGGCGAGCTGCTGCTCGATCTGCTTGACGGCGCGAAGCAGCGGAATGCGGCCGCTCTCGTCGTAGTAGATGCCCACACCCAGGTTGACCTTGGTCGGGCGGCTGTCGGCGTTGTACGCCTCGGTCAGGCCCAGGATCGGGTCGCCCGGGACCAGTTCCACGTTTGCAAAGAAGGACACGGCAGTACTCGTTCTATTTGAGGGGGAGAAGAAGCGCGGGTCGTGAAGCAGCGGCCGTCGGCCACAGCCATGCCATCGTAACAAAGCGTGCCACCCGCGCGGCGGCCATCGTCACGCCGCAGCCCGTACCATGGCGTGTTGTTTCCCCGCCGTGCGTGTAGCTGAACGATGAACGATTTCCTGGAGCCCCGCCGCCTGCCCCTGCTGATCGCCCTGCTGCCGTTGCCGGTGCTGGCCCAGAACGCCGCCGACCCTGCCACGCAGCAGCTGCCGACCGTGGAAGTGCAGGCCGCACGCGTGCAGGGCATCGATCCGTTCGCGCTGCCGGCCAGCCAGGACACGGTGTGGGTGGGCGACGACCGCAGCGGGCCCGGGGTGCAGGTGTCCGAGGCGCTGGCCGGGGTGCCTGGGGTGCTGGCCCGTGATCGCCAGAACTATGCGCAGGACACCCAGCTGTCGATCCGCGGCTTCGGTGCGCGCTCCACCTTCGGCGTGCGCGGCGTGCGGGTGCTGATCGATGGCGTGCCGGCCACCATGCCCGATGGCCAGGGCCAGCTGTCGCACGCCAGCCTGCTTGGTGCCGAGCGCATCGAGGTGCTGCGCGGCCCGTTCTCCGCCCTGTACGGCAACTCCTCCGGCGGCGTGCTGCAGGTGTGGAGCGCGCAGGGCCAGGCCGGCGATCCGTGGCGGCTGCGGGTGAACGCCGGTGCCGACAACACGGTCAGCGTCGGCGCGCAGCTGCGCGGTGCCGGCCCGGTGATCGACTACAACATCGCCGCCAACCACTTCCACACCGACGGCTGGCGCGACCACAGCGAGGCGCGGCGTGAGTCGCTCAACGCACGGCTGGGCGCTGAAGTCGGCGGCGGCCGCCTGGAGCTGCTGCTCAACGCGCTGGATGCCCCTGATGCGCAGGACCCGCTGGGCCTGACCCGCGCCCAGGTGGCGGCCAACCCGCGCCAGGCCACGGCCGTGGCCGAGCAGTACAACACCCGCAAATCCGTGCGGCAGCAGCAGGCCGGCCTGCGCTGGACCCGCGAAAGCGGCGCCCAGCGCTGGCAGCTGATGGGCTACGCCGGGCAGCGCGCGGTGACCCAGTTCCTGCCGATTCCGCCCACCGCGCAGGCCAACCCGCTGCACGCCGGCGGCGTGATCGACCTGGACGGCGGCTATGGCGGCGCGGACGCGCGCTGGGGCTGGAACGGTGACCTGGCCGGGCGCCCGCTGGACGTGGTGGCGGGCATCAGTGCCGACCGCCAGCGCCAGCACCGCACCGGCTACGAGAACTTCGTCGGCAGCACCCTGGGCGTGCGCGGCCGCCTGCGCCGCGACCAGATCGACACCGTGCAGAACGTCGACCAGTTCGCCCAGGCGTGGTGGCAGTGGAGCCCGCGCTGGTCGCTGCTGGCCGGCGTGCGCCACAGTGCCGTGCGCTTCGAATCCGATGACCGCTACATCACCGGCAGCAACCCCGACGACAGTGGCCGCCGCCGCTACCAGGCGACCACGCCGGTGGCCGGGGTCAGCTTCGAGGCGACCCCGCAGTGGCGCCTGCACGCCGCCGTCGGACGCGGCTTCGAAACCCCCACCTTCAACGAGCTGGGCTACCGCAGCGACGGCCAGGCCGGCCTGGCGCTGGACCTGTCGGCCGCGCGCAGCCGCAACTTCGAGGTCGGCAGCAAGTGGCACGCGCAGAACGGAACCCAGCTCGATGTCAGCGTGTTCCGCGCCGTTACCGACGATGAGCTGGCCGTTGCCAGCAACACCAATGGCCGCAGCACCTACCGCAACATCGGCCGTACCCGCCGCCAGGGCGTGGAACTGCAGTACCAGCAGCCACTGGCCGAGCAGTGGGAACTGCAGCTGGCCTGGACCTGGCTGCAGGCACAGGTGCGTTCGCCGTACCTGACCTGCGGTGGCAGTGGTTGCCGCGTGCCCGACACGGTGGTGGCGGCCGGCAGCCGCCTGCCCGGCGTGCCGCGGCAGCAGGCCTTCGCCCGCCTGCAGTGGTCGCCCGGCGACTGGCAGTGGGCGCTGGAAGCCAATGCCAGCAGCGACACGGTGGTGAACGACCTGGCCACCGAGCGCGCGCCCGGCTACACCGTGCTGAACCTGGAAGCCGGGCGCCGCTGGACCCTGCCCGGCGGTGACCTGCGTGCCTTCGCGCGGCTGGACAACCTGCTCGACCAGGCCTACATCGGCTCGGTGATCGTCAACGATGGCAACGGCCGTTTCTACGAGCCAGCCCCGGACCGGCGCGCCAGCGTGGGCCTGCAGTGGTCGTGGCGCTGATCCATTCGGACGCGCTGCGTTACATACGCTTACATCTTCACGAACCGGTAACGCAGGGCGCGTCGCTATCATGACGCAAATGGGAATCGATCCCATTTGAATCTCCGATAAGGACTCCCCCTGTGACTGCTGATGCCCTCACCCGCGCGGGCCTGCCGCGCGCTGCCCTGCCGTGCCCGTCTGCCCTTGGCCGACGGGCTCTTGCCCTGGCTGTCGTCCTGGCGCTGCCGCTGGCGGCCCACGCCGAAGCACCGGCCGATGCCAACCCGACCACCCTGGATGGTCTGGAAGTGACCGCGCGTCGCCAGTCACAGGCGGACAGCTACACCCTGCCGATCAGCAAGGCCGCCATTGGCCTGGACCTGAGCCTGCGGCAGACCCCGCAGTCGGTGACCACGGTCACCCGCCAGCAGATGGATGACCTGCAGATCGAGTCCATCAACGACGTGCTGACCAGCACCACCGGCATCACCACCTATTCGCTGGACAACGCCGGCCGCACCACCTTCCGTGCGCGCGGCTTCGACGTCGGCAACTTCAAGGTCGATGGCATGCTGATCAACGGCGCCAGCAGCTTCAGCGGCGGCGGTGCCGGCCTGAACATGGACCTGTACGACCACGTGCAGGTGGTGCGCGGCGCCAACGGCCTGCTCGGTGGCACCGGTGACCCGTCGGCCACGGTGTACCTGGAGCGCAAGCGCCCGACCCGTGAGTTCGGTGGTGCCGCCTCGCTGACCCTGGGCAGCCACGACAAGCGCCGCCTGATGGGCGACGTCAACGTGCCGCTGACCGCCGATGGCCGCGTGCGCAGCCGCTTCGTGGTCAGCGCCGAGGATTCGGACACCTTCCGCCAGCGCGAGGACGTGCAGCGCCTGGGCGGCCTGGCCAGCTTCGAAGCCGACCTGGGTGATGCCACCGTGGTGAACCTGGGCGTGCAGTACGAGCGCACCCGCAACGGTGGCGGTTCGTGGGGCAGCAACGTGCCGATCTGGTGGGCCGACGGCACCCGCACCAACCTGTCGCGCAGCACCAACCCGGCCGCCGACTGGAGCGTGGCCAAGCGTGACAACACCTCCGTGTTCGGCAGCGTGGAACAGGGCCTGGGCGCGGACTGGAAGCTGCGCGTGGCGTTCGCCCATGACAGCGGCGAGAGCTACACCAACTACGGCGTGGCCAAAGTCAACAACGCCGCACCGGGCAAGGGCTTCGCCGGCTTCTGGAACCCTGATGGCAGCGGCGCGTTCCTCAACGCCATCCACAACGAATCGGAAACCCGCCGCGACAACCTCGACATCAGCGTCAGCGGCCCGCTGCAGCTGTTCGGCCGCGAGCACCAGCTGATGGCCGGCTTCAACGGCTACCGCAGCGAGATCACCGACTACGCCTTCAGCGCCGCGCTGGGCAACTGCACCATCGCCGGCGTCGCCCCGTGGAGCGGCTGCCAGTACCGTGCGGTCGGCCTACCGATCGACGACTGGCGCACCTGGGACGGCAGCTACGCGCCGTTCGAGACCTTCCGCACCCCGGCCCGCACCAAGACCATCACCCAGAACGTGGGTGGCTACCTGGCCGGCCGCTTCAGCCTGGCCGAGCCGCTGTCGCTGGTGCTGGGCACCCGCGTGAGCAACTACAAGACCTACACCCAGACCTACAGCAAGGCCGACGTGCGCACCCGCGGTGCCGCCACGGGCGACCAGCAGGTGGTGACCCCGTACGCGGGCCTGGTGTGGGACTTCGCTGCGAACTACTCGGCGTACGTGAGCTACACCGATGTGTTCAGCCCGCAGGGCAACGTGCGTGATGCCAACGACACCCTGCTCGACCCGGTGACCGGCAAGAGCTACGAAGCCGGCATCAAGGGTGAGTGGGCCGACGGTGCGTTGAATGCCGCGCTGGCCGTGTTCCGCAACGAGCAGAACAACGTGGCCGAGAGCACCGGTGAAGTGCACCCGGTGACCGGCTTCAACATCTACCGTGCGGTGGACGGCGTGGTGTCCAAGGGTGCGGACCTGGAAGTGTCCGGTCGCCTGGCGCAGGGCTGGAACGTGTATGCCGGCTACACCTGGCTGCAGGTCGACGGCCTGTCCTACCAGCAGGACCCGCGTCACCTGCTGCGCCTGAACACCTCGTGGACCCTGCCCGGCGCACTGTCGAAGCTGACCGTGGGCGGGGGCCTGTCGATGCAGAGCGGCACGGTGATGTCGACCAACCCGGGTCGCCCGCTGGGCGGCGGCAAGTACGACGCCAGCAACCTGCCGATGGGGGGCTACACCCTGGTCAACCTGATGGCGCGCTATGACCTGACCGACACCGTGCAGCTGGCGGTGAACGTGAACAACCTGACCGACAAGCTGTACTACACCCAGTACGGCTTCTACGACGGGCTGATCTTCGGCGAGCCGCGTACCACCACCTTCAGCATCCGCGCACGCTTCTAAGCGTGGCCGTGGCACCGGCCTGCAGCCCTGCAGGCCGGTGCTGCATCTGGGAAGATGCGTCCATGCCCGAGTCCCAAACCCCGCCCGCCCGCATCCTGGTCGTCGATGACGATCCGGAGATCGGCGCCCTGCTCGCCCAGTACCTGGGCCAACAGGGCCTGCAGACCGTCGTCGCCGGCGATGGTGATGGCATGCGCGCGGCATTGGCTGCCGGGACCTTCGACGCGGTGGTGCTGGACCTGATGCTGCCCGGCGAGGATGGGCTGGCGCTGTGCCAGCAGCTGCGCGAGCAGACCGCCCTGCCGGTGATCATGCTGACCGCGCGTGGCCGCCCGGCCGACCGCATCCTTGGCCTGGAAGTGGGCGCCGATGACTACATGGCCAAGCCGTTCGACCCGCGCGAGCTGCTGCTGCGGCTGCGTGCGGTACTGCGGCGGCAGGCGCCCGTGCAGGCGGCCCCGGCCGCCACGGCGGAGGTGGCACGGCTGCGTTTCTCCGGGTGGACCCTGGACCCGCGCACCCACCTGCTGCAGGCCGACGATGGCCGCCGCCACCTGCTGGGCGAGACCGATTTCAGCGCGCTGCAGCTGTTCCTGCGCCATCCCGACGAAGTGCTCGAGCGCGATTTCCTGGTGGAACAGGTGTACGGCCGCGACCGCATGCCCAGCGATCGCAGCATCGACATGTGCATCAGCCGGCTGCGGCAGATGCTGGAACATGACAGCCGCGCGCCGCTGCTGATCCGCACCGTGCGCAACCGCGGCTACTGCCTGGCCGGGCCGGTGCAGGCCGATGGCTGAGGCGCGCCTGGGCTGGCCGCGCACGCTGTACGGGCGGCTGGTGCTGGTGCTGGTGGCGGGCATGCTGCTGGCGCAGCTGCTGACCGGCACCGTGTGGCACGACGCCCGCTATGAGCGCGTGGCCGAGATACCCGCGCGGCTGACCGCCGCGCACGTGGCGCAGACCCTGCGCCTGCTGGAAGCCCCTGACTCGCCGCTGGCCGGTGCCGACCCTGCGGTGCTGTCCACGGCCGACCTGACGGTGCGGGCCGTCGACGATGGCGGCCACGTCTCGCTGCGCGCGCGTGACCGCGCCGTGGAGCAGCTGCTGCGTGCATCGCTGCAGGGCGAACTGGGCACGCCGCGCGAGCTGCACCTGCAGCGCCTGCGCCTGTACGACGCGCAGGGCCGCGAGGACGACAAGGTGCTGTCGGCGCGCCACGTCGCCGGCCAGTTCCAGCTGCGCGTGCGCACGGCGCAGGGGCACTGGCTGCAGTTCGACGTGCGCGAAGGCCAGGCCGGCCTGCAGCTGGAACCGGCACATGCGCTGGGCGACTACCTGCTGCGCATCTACGGCCTGCGCACCCTGCTGATCGTGCTGCTGGCCCTGCTGGTGGTGCGCTGGCTGACCCGGCCGCTGACCCGCCTCGGCGACGCCGCACAGGCGCTGGGGCGCAATCTGAATGCTCCGCCGTTGCCGCTGGAAGGGCCGCGCGAGGTGCGCCAGGCCGCGCAGGCCTTCAACCAGATGCAGCAGCAGCTGCAGCAGGCCGCGCAGGGCCGCGAGGAACTGCTGGCGGCGGTCTCGCACGACCTGCGCTCGCCGCTGACCCGCCTGCGCCTGCGCACCGAACTGCTGGCCGACGAGGCCGTGCGCACGCGCTGGCGTGCGGACCTGGACGACATGCAGGAGCTGGTCGATTCCATCCTCGACTACAGCAGCGCCACCCAGCTGCGCGGCGACCGCGAGCCGATCGATATCGACGCGCTGCTGCGTACGGTGGTCGACGATGCACGCGAGGCCGGCCATGCCGTGCAGCTGACGGGCCGGGTGGGCGTGGCCTATCCCGGCTTCCCGCGCAGCCTGAAGCGCGCGCTGGCCAACCTGCTGGACAACGCCGGGCGCTATGGCGGCGGCGCGCAGGTCGAGGCGTCGGGCGACGCCAAGGCCATCCACATCCGCATCACCGACCAGGGCCCGGGCATACCGGCCGGAGAACGGGCGCGGATGCTGCAGCCGTTCCAGCGGCTGGAGGCTTCACGCAGCGCGCGCCATGGCGGCACCGGGCTGGGCCTGAGCATCGCGGTGGCGGTGGTGCAGGCGCACGGCGGCCAGCTGGCCCTGGAGGATGGCGACGGCGGCCGCGGGCTGTGCGTGCGGATCACCCTGCCCCGATCGTAGAGTCGAGCTTGCTCGACTGCTCGTGCGGGTAACCGCCAGTCGAGCAAGCTCGACTCTACGTCTGGCAGGACGGTAGCGCCGGGCCATGCCCGGCGGTAGCAGGGTCAATCCGGCGCCTTGGCCGGCACGAACGGCGAGGTCGGGTCGCTGGCCGGGAAGGTCTCTTCCAGCGCCTGGTCCTGGTTGTCGCTGGCGTGCTGCTTGCGCTCGCGGCGCTTGAGCGGGCTTTCCTGCCCACCGCGGTGGCGGTCGCCGCAGTCCTTGCGGTCCAGCGCGGCCTGTTCAGGGTGATGCACCGCCGGCAGCGCGTCTTCGTGCGGCACGCTCATGCCGGCGCCACGGTCCTCGGCATCGGCCAGGTCGTGCTTGGCGCGGGATTCGCCCGGCACGGGGGCATGGGTCTGGCGCAGCGGGTCACGGTTGGACATGGCGATTACCTGGCGTTGGCGGGGGGCTCCACTACAGCGCGGCACAGGTAAAGCCGCCGCGAACCCGGCGTCATGAACACATCTGTCACGGCTGGATAACGGCACCGCCGGTATTCCTGCCCACCCGCCCTGCTGCAGGAGCCGGTCATGGCCCGTCTTGAACGCCCCGCCCCGTCCGTGTTCAACGCCCTGCTCGACCCCCTGGGCGCACGAACGCCCCTGCGTCGGGCCCGCCGCCGTGAAG
Source organism: Stenotrophomonas sp. SAU14A_NAIMI4_5 (assembly GCF_003086795.1). NCBI lineage: Bacteria > Pseudomonadati > Pseudomonadota > Gammaproteobacteria > Lysobacterales > Lysobacteraceae > Stenotrophomonas > Stenotrophomonas sp. SAU14A_NAIMI4_5. The sequence goes on from NZ_CP026003.1 coordinate 52,444, forward strand.
ACCCGCAGGCGGTGGCGCAGGACTACCTGCAGTACATGCTCAACGACTACGAGCGACGCCGCGCCAACGGCCACCGCAACTGGCGCGACCTGTGCCCGGTGTATGCCTTCGCCCTGACCACCCATGCCGCCGATTGGCCGCGCGGCGGTGATGCCGATACCGGCGAGGAGCTGGCCGCGCACTGGGAACAGATGCGTGGGCAGTCCCGGCTGGGCTGGGCGCAGGCGCGGCCGGTGGTGGAAGACGCCTGGCGGGCGCTGGACCACATTCCCACCGCCGCGGTGCGCCCGCTGCTGCAGTAACCCGTCGCCGCGGGCCACCTGGCCTGCACGGGGCCGACACGGCCGTTTCACGGTGGGCGTCCGAAGCTGGCCGCCCCGCCGCAATGCAGGTGCGTGCCATGGCCCGCCCGATCTGGACCGGTACCCTCTCCTTCGGCCTGCTGAACGTGCCGGTCTCGCTGATGTCCGGCGAACGCAAGGTCGACCTGCAGTTCCGCATGCTGGATTCGCGCGACCGCAAGCCGATCCGCTTCGAACGGGTCAACGCCGATACCGGCGAGGAAGTGCCGTGGAAGGACATCGTCAAAGCCTACGAGTACGACAAGGGCAGCTACGTTGTGCTGGAAGAAGGCGACATCCGCTCGGCCGCGCCGGAGAGCCATGAAACGGTGGAGGTGGAGGCCTTCGTCGACGCCAGCCAGATCGATCCGCGCTACTACGAGAAGCCCTACCTGCTGCTGCCCGGCAAGAAGGCCGAGAAGGGCTACGTGCTGCTGCGCGAAACCCTGCGCGATACCGGCAAGGCCGGCATCGCGCGGGTGGTGGTGCGTACCCGCGAATACCTGTGCGCGGTGATGCCGCAGGGCCACGCGCTGGTGCTGATGATCCTGCGCTATCCGCAGGAGCTGGTTGATCCGGAGGATTACAAGCTGCCCACCGGCAGCCTGGCCGACTACCGCATCACCGCCAAGGAAACAGCGATGGCCGGGCAGTTGATCGAATCGATGGCCGCCGACTGGGACCCGTCGCAGTACCACGATGAATTCCGCGAGCGCCTGCAGCAGGTGTTGAACAAGCGCATCAAGACCAAGGGCGGCACCACCCAGGTGGAGGAGGAGCCGGTGGCGCACGAGGATGCCAGCACCAACGTGGTGGACTTCATGGCGCTGCTGCAGAAGAGCCTGGATGCCAACAAGCGCACGCCGGCGAAGAAGACCGCGACGCGCAAGGCACCGGCGAAAAAGGCTGCGAAGAAAGCCGCGAAGAAGACCGCCGGCAAGGCCGCCAAGGCGACGAAGAAGGCCGCACCGCGCCGCAAGGCAGGCTGAGCCATGTCGCTGCACCAGTACCGCCGCAAGCGCCGTTTTGGCGGTGGCAGCGGGCAGACACCGGAGCCGGATGATGGCCCGGCCGCAGGCAATCCGAAGCGGCGCCCGCAGTTCGTCATCCAGCTGCACCACGCCAGCTCGCGGCACTACGATTTCCGCCTGGAAATGGACGGCGTGCTGAAGAGCTGGGCGGTGCCCAAGGGCCCGTCGCTGCGGGTGGGCGAGAAGCGCCTGGCGGTGGAAGTGGAGGACCATCCGCTGTCCTACGCCGGCTTCGAAGGGGATATTCCCGAAGGCCATTACGGCGCAGGCCACGTGCAGGTGTTCGACCATGGCAGCTGGGCCTGCGAAGGCGACCCGCTGCAGGCGCTGGCCGATGGCAAGCTCGACTTCGTGCTGCATGGGCAGCGCCTGAGTGGCGGCTGGAAGCTGGTGCGCACGGCCATGAAAGGGCGGCAGGTGCAGTGGCTGCTGATCAAGCGTGACGATGCCGACGCGCGCGACGCCGAGGCCGATGATCTTCTGGAGAACGCCATGCCTGCATCCAGGGCCGCAGCAAAGAAGGCGAAAAAGGCAACGCGCGCCGCGCCCCGCAAGGCAGACGCACGCTGGCATGCGCGCGCGCTGAAGCTCGCCGGTGCACGCGACCATCCGTATCCGCGCGGCTTCAAGCCGCAGCTGACCGATCACCGCGACACCGCACCCGATGGCGAACGCTGGCTGCATGAGATCAAGTGGGATGGCTATCGCCTGCTGGCCGACCTGCACGACGGCGAGCTGAAACTGCGCTCGCGCAATGGCCTGGACTGGACCGACGACTTCCCCGAAGTCGCCCAGGCCGTGCGCGCGCTGCCGGTACGTGATGCGCGCCTGGACGGCGAGCTGGTCGTGCTCGACGAACAGGGACGCAGCGACTTCGCGGCCCTGCAGCGTGTCATCGATGGCAGTTCGAAACAGCCGCTGCGCTACATCGTGTTCGATCTGCCCGGTGTGGCCGGCGTGGACATCAGCCGCGCGGCATTGCTGGAACGCAAGGCCCTGCTGAAGGACCTGATCGGACCGGAGCCGGGCACGCTGGCCTACAGCGAACACGTGCTCGACCACGGCCCTGCGGTGTTCGCCGCCAGCGGTGAGGCCGGCTTCGAAGGCATCGTCAGCAAGCAGGTCGATGCGCCCTATGCGAACGCCCGCGCGCGCAGCTGGGTGAAGGTGAAGCACGAGGACACCGACGAATTCGTCATCGTCGGCCACACCGCGCCCAAGGGCAGCCGGGTCGGCTTCGGTTCGCTGCTGCTGGCCACGCCCGACGCCGGCGGCCTGCGCTATGTGGGTCGCGTCGGCACCGGTTTCGACGATGCGGCGTTGAAGGCGCTGAGCAGCGCGCTGGAGCCGCTGGCGGTGAAGAAAGCGGTGCTGGAGCTGCCGGCGCATGTTCCCTTCCGCGCGGCCAGCGTGCGCTGGGTGAAACCGGTGGTGGTGGCCGAAGTGGCCTTCCGTGGCTGGGGCAAGGAAGGGCTGCTGCGCCAGGCCAGCTTCAAGCGCCTGCGCAGCGACAAGCAGACGCAGGACCTGGGCGTGACGCAGGCAGCAGGCAGCGATGACGTAGCGGTGGCCATCAGCCATCCGCAACGGGTGGTGTACCCGCAGCGCAAGCTCAGCAAGGGCGACGTGGCCGACTACTACCGGCAGATGGCGCGCTGGATCCTGCCGGAGATCGCCGGCCGCCCGCTGTCACTGCTGCGCTGCCCGGATGGCGTCGGCAAGGCCTGCTTCTTCCAGAAGCATCATGGCGCCGGTCTGGGCGACGCCGTGCATGCGGTGCCGCTGCAGCAGAAGAGCGGCCGCGAGGACTACGTCTACATCGATGACGCGCGCGGCCTGCTGCAGCTGGTGCAGATGAACACTCTGGAGCTTCACCCGTGGGGCGCGACGATCGAGGATCCCGAGCATCCGGACCGCCTGGTGTTCGATCTGGACCCCGGCGACGGCGTGAGCTGGGCGCAGGTGAAATCGGGTGCGCGCGATGTGCGCGACCGCCTGCTGCAGGTCGGCCTGCAGAGCTTCGTGCGGCTGTCCGGCGGCAAGGGTGTGCACGTGGTGGTGCCGCTGCAGCCGAAGGCCGATTGGGAACAGGTCAAGGCGTTCTGCGAAGCCTTCGCCCAGGCGATGGCGCTGGAGCAGCCCGACCGCTACGTGGCAACGATGAGCAAGGCCAGGCGCGAGGGCGTGATCTTCATCGACTGGCTGCGCAATACGCGGGGCGCCACCAGCGTGTGTTCGTGGTCGCTGCGTGCGCGGGAGAGCGCAGGCGTGGCGGTGCCGCTGCGCTGGGAAGAGCTGGCGAGAGTGGGCGCCGCCGATGCGTTCCCGATGGACAAGGCGTTGGCCCGCGCGAAGCGCCTGAAGGACGACCCGTGGCGCGGCATGGAACGGTTGCAGCAGGTGTTGCCGACCGGTAATCGGTAGCGCCGGGCCACGCCCGGCGAGCGCGCAGCGCGGATACGTTGCCTGTCGCCGGGCACGGCCCGGCGCTACCAGATCAATGTGGCGTGGCTCAGAAGTCCGCGCGGATGCCGAAGGTGACGCGGCGGCCGGAGAACTCGTACTGGGTCGGGAACGCCTTGTCGATCGTGTAACCGCTGGTCTTCTCGTCCAGCAGGTTGATCGCTTCCAGGTTCAGCTTCCAGGTGTCATTGAGGCGGAAGCCGATCGAGGCATCCAGCTGGCCATAGGCATCGCGGTAGACCGGATACATGTTCAGGTGGATGTACTCGACGTACTTGTCCTTGTAGTTGTACGAGGCGCGTGCGCTGAAGCGGTCGTTCTCGTAGTACAGGGTGAAGTTGTACGCCTTCTCGGCCAGGCCTTCCGGCGGGGTCGGGATGTCCAGGTCCGACGCACCGGTCAGCGAGTTGTCCAGCTGGGTGTAGTTGGCGTTGATGCCCCAGCCTTCCAGTGCCGGATGCAGCATCGACAGCGGCAGCTGCGCGACCAGCTCGACGCCGGTGACCTTGTAGGAACCGTCGGCGTTGACCGGCTGGTAGACCTCGAAGTCGTAGTAGCCGTCCAGCGAGCCGTTGGCGTTGAGCTTCTCCACGTTCGGCACGATGCCGGTCAGCGACTGCCGCACCACGCCGTCGATCTTCTTGGAGAAGTACGACGCGGCCAGCAGGCCACCGTTCTGCAGGTACTTCTCCAGGCCCACTTCCCACTGCTTGGCGGTGGTCGGCTTCAGCGCCGGGTTGCCGTCCATGAAGCGGAAGCTGCTCCAGCTGACGGTGCGGCGGTAGGCGATGTCGGTCAGCGACGGACGCATCAGCGTTTCCGAGGCGGCACCGCGCAGCACCAGGCCGTCGGCGATCTCGGCGGTCATGTTGAAGCTGGGCAGGATCTTGCTGTAGTCGCCGCTGCTGGAAATCGGGGTCGGCGTGTAGCCGTTGCTGCCAACGGCGTTCTGCACCGGGTGGAAGCCGGCCGAGTCGACATCAGTGTCGATCGAGCGCACGCCCAGGTTGGCGTACACCGGTACGGTGCCGATGTCGAAGTAGAAGTCGGCCATGGCATACAGCGCCAGGGTCTTCTCCTTCACCTCGTAGTACTGGCCCGGATCGATCGGGGTTTCATAGCCCGGGTAGCGGAACGTGGCGCGCGCATAGGCGTTGGACACCTGCTGCCAGTCCAGGTCGCTGGGGCGATACGCACCACCCGGTGCCAGCTGGCTGATCCACACCGGGTTGCTGTCGGCCAGCGTGCGCGTGTTGACCCACGCGGCGCTGCCGGCGGTCGGGCCCTGGATCTTGCCGCTGCCGAACTCGCGTTCCTTGGTCTTGTCGGTGTAGCGCGCGCCGAACTGCACGCCGCTCAGTGCCGGGAAGAAGGCCAGGTTCATCTGCCGGCGCAGGTCGAGCTGCGCGGCGTACTTGTCATCCTTCACCTTCTCAAGCTCGGTTTCGTACGCTTCGAACAGGTACTTGTCCGCGGCGTTGTACATGTCGAAACCGCCGGTGGTGCTCGGCACGGTCTCGCCGCCGTTGCTGGTCCAGCGCGTGCGCGACGGCGCGTAGGCCACGTGCTTGAGGTTGGCGTAGTCCGAATCCTTGCGCGCGCCGGAATAGCCGACCAGCGCGTCGATGTCCCAGCCACCCACCTTCCAGTCCAGCTTGCTGCTGAACTGACGGTAGTCGGTGTTGGCGTTGCGTTCCTTGCTGAGGATCTCGTGCTGGGTGGCGGTGTAGGACACGTCCTTCAGCACGGTGATGCCGTAGGCCGACAGCGTGTCGCTGTCGTAGTCGTGGATGGTGTCCAGCGTGCTGCGGCTGGACGCCGAGTACGCCGCGGCATCGTACTCGTCCTCGTGCGTGTCATAGCCGCCGAGCATCGCATCGAAGCTGAGCGAGAACGTGTCGCTGGGCTTGAACTGCAGCGACGCGGTGGCGCCCCACTGGTCCTGCTCGTTGAGGTAGACGCGGTCGCCGACCTTGTCCTGGAAGATGATGCGGCTGGTCTCGTCCTTGTCCATGCGGTCCTGCACGACGATGCCGGCATCACGCGCCAGCACGGCGGCGGCCTGCGAACCACGCGTGCCCGACGCTTCCAGGAAGCGGCCCATGGGACGGAAGTTGATGCCCGAGTTGGAGTCGGTGCGGTTGGTGCGCTTGGCCTTGGAGAACGACACCAGGCCGCCCCAGTCGCCCCAGGTGTCACTGGCGAGGAAGGAGATCTTCGGGTCGATCTTGCCGTTGATCGAGTTGTGCGAGGCTTCGGCCGAGGCACTGAACTTCGGCTCGGGGAAGTCGAACGGCTTGGCCGTTTCGATGTAGACCGAACCGGCGATGCCACCTTCCTCGTCGGCGGCGGTCGGCGACTTCTGCACGGTGACCGTCTGCACCACGTCGGCGGCGAAGATGTCGAACTGCACATCGCGCCCGCCACTGCCCGAAGCGGTGGCCAGGTTGTTGATCGAGACCAGGGTGAACTCGCTGGGCAGGCCGCGCACGCTGACCTTGCTGCCCAGGCCCTTGTTGCGCTCGATGGTCACGCCCGGCATACGCTGCAGCGCTTCGGCGAGGTTCTGTTCCGGGAAATCGGCGACGTCGGTGGCGACGATCGAATCGGAGAAGCCGATGTTGGCGCGCTTGAGGTCGACCGCGCGTTCCAGGCTCTTGGCATAGCTGCCGGAGACGGTGACGGTGTCCAGCTGCTGCAGCTGTTCGCGGGTATCGCCATCGGCGGCTTCTTCAGCCATTGCATCGAGGGGCAGTACGGCGAGGCCGCCGATCAGCACCGCATGCACGGCGCGGGACAAAAGCTTCGCATGGGGGGCCGCAGCGGCGGCCTCCCGGTTCTGGTAACGCATCGGATGATTTCCCGGTTCCCTGTGGTGACTTACGCCGCGCCTGCCCGTGTTCCGTGGGTGCAGGCCCCTGCGCCGCGTTGCCGACGTTCGGCGGGCACCGAGCCTAGGGGGGAATTGTTAAGCCTGTGTTGCGCTGCGGGACGGACGACGACCAAACCACCAGCCACCGAGCAGCTGCACCGGCAGCGACACCAGCAGCGCGATGGCGAACCAGCGCGGGAAATCGCCGCCCATCACCCACAGGCCGTAGCCGCTGCCGAGTACCAGCAGGGTCCAGATCGAGGTGCCATGCGCACGCGGCCAGCACGGTGCGTAGTAGGTGGCAAAGGCGATGCCGGCGATGCCGCCGAGCACGGTGAAGGCCAGGTCCCAACCCAGTTGCGCTTCGCTGCCGGGGTGCAGGCCGAACAACGACGGCAGCCAGCCGCCGGCACTGCTGACCAGGGCCAGCGCGAGCAGCGCGCCGACCAGGGCGACGACGGACAGGAAAACGGTCTTGAGCATCTCGGGCATGCCGTCATTGTACGGCGCTCCGGGCTGCGTAGAGTCGAGCTTGCTCGACTGCTCTGTTCCGTGCGGCTGCAGTCGAGCAAGCTCGACTCTACAGGGGCTCAGGCCTTGCCGGCGGCCTGCAGCGCGGCGAATTCCTCGTCGCTGAACAGCCGCGAGCGCACCAGGAAGCGCTCGCCTTCGCCGTTCTCCAGCGAGAACATGCCGCCGCGCCCGGGCACCACGTCGATGATCAGCTGGGTGTGCTTCCAGTATTCGAACTGCGAGGGACTGATATGGAACGGCGCGCCGCCGATTTCGCCCAGGCAGACATCGCGATCACCGACGATGAAGTCGCCCTGCGCGAAGCACATCGGCGAGGAGCCATCGCAGCAGCCGCCGGACTGGTGGAACATCAGCGGGCCATGGCGCGCGCGCAGCCTGTCGATCAGCTGCAGCGCCGCGAGGGTGGCGATGACCTGGTGCGGAAGTTCGTTCATGAGTGCCTCGTCCGGGGTCAGAGCCCTCCACTCCTGGCGGAGTGGGAGGGATCCGACCCCTTGCAGGGTTCCGTTGCACGGCCGCCGCGTCCGCGGGAGAGGGGGACGGGCGCGGCAGCCATGCGCGGGATGATCAGGCGGCGAAGTCCAGCACCACGCGGCCCTCGATGGTGCCGGCGTGCATGCGCGCGAACACCTCGTTGATGTTTTCCAGGCGGTCGGTGCTGACCGTCGCCGCGACCTTGCCTTCGGCAGCGAACTGCAGCGATTCCTGCAGGTCCAGGCGGGTGCCGACGATCGAGCCGCGCACGGTCACGCCGTTGAGCACCATGCCGAAGATGTCCAGCGGGAAGTTGCCTGGCGGCAGGCCGTTCAACGAGACCGTGCCGCCACGGCGGACCATGCCCAGCGCCTGTTCGAACGCCTTGGGCGAGACCGCGGTGACCAGTGCGCCGTGCGCGCCGCCGATCTCCTTCTTCAGGAAGGCGGCCGGGTCGGTGGTGCGTGCGTTGACGGTGACCTGCGCGCCCAGCCGCCGGGCCAGGGCCAGCTTGCCGTCGTCGACATCGATGGCCGCCACGTTCAGGCCCATTGCACGTGCGTACTGCACCGCCATGTGGCCCAGGCCGCCGATGCCGGAGATCGCCACCCAGTCACCGGGCTTGGTATCGGTGACCTTCAGGCCCTTGTAGACGGTCACGCCGGCGCACAACACCGGCGCGATCTCCACGAAGCCCACTTCCTTCGGAAGCAGGCCGACATAGTTGGCATCGGCCAGTGCGTACTCGGCGAAGCCGCCGTTGACCGAGTAGCCGGTGTTGCGCTGCGTTTCGCACAGCGTCTCCCAGCCACCCAGGCAGTGTTCGCAATGGCCACACGCCGAGTACAACCAGGGGATGCCGACCCTGTCGCCTTCCTTGACGTGCCCTACCCCGCCTCCCACGGCCACGACGTGCCCCACGCCCTCGTGGCCGGGGATGAATGGCGGGTTCGGTTTCACCGGCCAGTCGCCCTCGGCGGCGTGCAGGTCGGTGTGGCAGACGCCACAGGCCTCGATACTGACCAGGACCTCGCCCGCCCCCGGGCGCGGTACCACGACTTCCTCGATGACCAGCGGCTTGCCGAACTCACGGACGACGGCAGCCTTCATGGTTCTATTCATGCGGGTTACTCCGTAGTGCGCTTGCAGACAGGATGGCGCGGGCCCCATGCCCGCGCCTTGATCCCGATCAATCCATCAGAAGAAGCCCAGCTTCTTCGGCGAGTAGCTGACCAGCAGGTTCTTGGTCTGCTGGTAATGGTCGAGCATCATCTTGTGGTTCTCGCGGCCGATGCCCGACTGCTTGTAGCCACCGAACGCCGCGTGCGCCGGGTAGGCGTGGTAGCAGTTGGTCCACACGCGCCCGGCCTGGATGGCGCGGCCCATGCGGTACAGGCGCGAGGCATCGCGGCTCCACACGCCGGCACCGAGGCCGTACAACGTGTCGTTGGCAATCTGCAGCGCTTCTTCCTCGGTCTTGAAGGTGGTCACCGCCACCACCGGCCCGAAGATTTCCTCCTGGAAAATGCGCATGCGGTTGTGGCCCTTGAACACGGTGGGCTTCACGTAATAGCCGCCGGCCAGTTCGCCGCCGAGCGTGTTCTGCTCGCCCCCGATCAACACTTCGGCGCCTTCCTGCTTGCCGATGTCGATGTAGGAAAGAATCTTCTCCAGCTGCTCGGACGACGCCTGCGCGCCGATCATGGTGTCCGGATCGAGCGGGTCGCCCTGCCTGATCGCGGCCACGCGCTTGAGCACGCGTTCCATGAAGCGCTCGTAGATCGATTCCTGCACCAGCGCACGCGACGGGCAGGTACACACCTCGCCCTGGTTCAGCGCGAACAGCACGAAGCCTTCCACTGCCTTGTCGAGGAAATCGTCGTCCTCGGCCATCACGTCGGCGAAGAAGATGTTGGGTGACTTGCCGCCCAGTTCCAGCGTCACCGGGATCAGGTTCTGGCTGGCGTACTGCATGATCAGGCGGCCGGTGGTGGTTTCACCGGTGAAGGCGATCTTGGCGATGCGCGGGTTGCTGGCCAGCGGCTTGCCCGCTTCCAGGCCGAAGCCGTTGACGATGTTGAGCACGCCCGGCGGCAGCAGGTCGCCGATGATCTCCATCAGCACCAGGATCGAGGCCGGGGTCTGTTCGGCCGGCTTGAGCACCACGCAGTTGCCGGCGGCCAGCGCCGGGGCCAGCTTCCACGCGGCCATCAGCAGCGGGAAGTTCCACGGAATGATCTGCCCGACCACGCCCAGCGGCTCGTGGAAGTGGTAGGCAACGGTGTCCTTGTCGATCTCCGAGAGGCTGCCTTCCTGCGCGCGTACGGCGCCGGCGAAGTAGCGGAAGTGGTCGACCATCAGCGGGATGTCGGCGTTGAGCGTTTCGCGGATCGGCTTGCCGTTGTCCCAGGTCTCGGCGCGCGCGATCAGCTCCAGGTTCTGCTCGATGCGGTCGGCGATGCGGTTGAGGATGTTGGCGCGCTCGGTGGTGGAGCGCTTGCCCCAGTCATCCTTGGCGGCGTGCGCGGCATCCAGCGCGGCCTCGATGTCTTCGGCATTCGAGCGCGCCACCGAGGTGAGCACCTTGCCGGTGATGGGCGTGGTGTTGTCGAAGTACTGGCCGCTGCGCGGGGCCACCCACTGGCCGCCGATGTAGTTGTCGTAGCGGGGCTTGAACAGGGCGCTGGGGTCGGCCGGGTCGGCCGGGTCGGTCGAGGGCGAGGCAACGGCATTCATCGTGGGCACTCCTTGGATGGCCCGGACAACCCGGGGCCTGCCTCCCCTACCGCAACGAGCGTGCCAACCGCGCGCGTGCTGCGGCGCGTCACGGGCTGCGGCAGCGCAGTTGCTGGCGGCCCCCGCGTGGAATGCGGCGGCGCACCAGCAGTCGTCATCGCAACTGAAGCGCGGATGTGCTTTTAATCGGAACAGTGCCCGCAACAACTGTCGCAGAATGCGACACAGGAGCGTCAGGGTGTCCCAGCCGATTCTTCCCGAGCGCGTAGGTGGCGCGCGTCGTGCCTTCTTCGAGCGCGGCGCATCGCCGGCCGGGGCGGTGCCCGATGCCATCCTGCAGTCATGGCGGCGCTGCCAGCGCCAGGGCCTGTCGGTGGACGCGCGTCCCGACGTGGCCCCGGTACCCGAGCTGTCGCTGCGTGAACTGCGCCAGCGCCGCGAGCGCCTGTGGCGGCTGGCCCGTCCCGAGCTGGAAGGGCTGGCAAGCTCGCTGGCCAGCAGCGATGGCATCGTGCTGCTCACCGACGAGGAAGGCTGGGTACTGGACGCCGAGGGCAGCAACAGCTTCCTCGACCGCGCCGGACAGGTCGCGCTGATGCCGGGGGTGCGCTGGGACGAAGGCACGGTCGGTACCAATGCCATCGGCACGGCCATCGTCGAAGGCCGTGCCCTGCAGGTGCGCGGCGGCGAACACTTCTTCGCCCCGCACGGCATCCTGACCTGCTCGGCCACGCCGATCTTCGATCCGTTCGGGCAGCGCGTCGGCGTGCTCGATATTTCCGGCGATGCGCGCCACGCCCACCTGCATGCGCTGGCGCTGGGCCGCCATGCGGTGGACCAGATCGAGCACCGCTATTTCGCCGACGGGCTGGATGACTGCGAGCTGCTGCACCTGCATGCGCAGCCGCTGTTGCTGGGCAGCCCGCGCGAAGCCCTGCTCGGCTTCCGCAACGGCCGGCTGGTGGCCGCCAACCGGGTCGGCCTGGGATTGTTCGGGCTGGACCGCCACGACATCGGCCACGCGTCCTACGAGGCCCTGTTCGACCAGCCGCTGTCGCGCCTGCATGACGACGGCATGCTGCTGGACCGGCAGGGGCGTGCGCTGTACGGCCACAGCGACGGCAGGCGGCACACGCGTGCCGCTGGCGCCGTGGTTGCGCGCACGCCCCGCGTGGACCCTGCCGCCGCCGCGCCCGCGCTGCTGGCGGCACCCGGCACGGTGCTGGCGGCGCCGGTGCAGCAGCAGCTGCGCCAGGCGGTGCGGGTGCTGGATGCGGGGCTGCCGGTACTGGTGCAGGGCGAAACCGGCACCGGCAAGGAAGTCTTCGCGCGCGAGCTGCATCGCCGCTGCGCGCGTGCCGGCCAACCGCTGGTGGCGGTGAACTGCGCGGCACTGCCTGAAGGCCTGATCGAAGCCGAACTGTTCGGCTACGAGGAAGGCGCGTTCACCGGCGCGCGCCGGCAGGGCAGTACCGGCCTGCTGCGGCAGGCGCAGGGCGGCGTGCTGTTCCTGGATGAGATCGGCGACATGCCGTTGGCCCTGCAACCGCGCCTGCTGCGCGTGCTGCAGGAACGCGAGCTGTCACCGCTGGGCGGTGGCCGCCCGGTGAAACTGGACTTCGCCCTGGTCTGTGCCAGCCACTGCGACCTGCAGCAGGCCGTGGCCGAGGGGCGCTTCCGGGCTGATCTCTACTACCGCATTGCCGATCATGTCGTGCATCTGCCGGCCCTGCGTGAGCTGGACGAGCGCGGTGCCCTGCTGCAGGCGCTGTGGTCACCGATGGCGCAGGGCCGCGTGCTGCAGGCGGAAGTCCTGCAGGTGCTGCAGCGGCAGCGCTGGCCAGGCAACCTGCGCCAGCTGCAGGCCTGCCTGCGCACGCTGGTGGCGTTGAGCGACCCGGGTGAGCAGATCACGCCTGCGCACTTGCCTGCCGAACTGCTGAAGGTGCCGATGGTACAGGCGGCCAACGCCAGCACTGCATCGGGCGGGCTGCGTGACATCGCCGAGGACGCGATGCGGCAGGCCCTGCAGGACGCCGACGGCAATGTGACCGCCGCAGCCAGGCAGCTGGGCATCAGCCGCAGCACGCTGTACCGGCGGCTGGGCCAGCCCGCCGCGCGCTGAGCACGCGCAGCGGGCCTGGTAGTGGTCGAGCTTGCTCGATTGCTGTTCGCCAGAAGCCAGTCGAGCAAGCTCGACTCTACGACGCAACGGCCGTCGCGCAGGGGCGACGGCCACCCGCGCGCAGCTCAGCCGGCCAGCACCGCTGCTTCGCGGGCCAGGCGCTCGATGCTGTCCCAGTCACGCGACTGCATCAGGGCTGCGGTGGTCAGCCACGAACCGCCCACGCACAGCACGTTGGGCAGGTGCAGGAACTGCGGCGCGGTCTGCGCGCTGATGCCACCGGTCGGGCAGAAGCGCACATCGGCGAACGGGCCGTGCCATGCCGACAGCAGCGGCGCGCCGCCGGACTGTACCGCCGGGAAGAACTTGAACGTGTCCAGGCCGGCCTCGAGGCCGAGGATCAGTTCCGAACCGGTGGCCACGCCAGGCAGGTAAGGCAGGTCGGCATCGCGCGCGGCCGCATACAGCGTCGGCGTCGCACCGGGCGACACCGCGAAGCGCGCGCCGGCGGCCTTGGCCGCGTCCATCTGCGCCGGGGTCAGCACCGTGCCGGCACCCACCACCGCATCCGGCACGGCCTCGACCATCGCCTTGATCGCGTCCAGTGCACGCGGCGTGCGCAGGGTCACTTCGATCACCGGCAGGCCACCGCGGAACAGCGCCTGTGCCACCTGCACCGCATCGTCCACGTCATCGGGGGTGAACACCGGGATCACCGGTGCAAGTTTCAGTACCGCACGTACGCGCGGATCAGCGCCGGACATCGAATCGCTCCTCGCCCACCAGGGCCAGTACGTCAGCTTCGCTGACGGGGTTGAAATCGCCGGGGATCGAGTGCTTCAGTCCACCGGCGGCCAGGCCGAAACGCACGGTGGCGTCGGCATCGAAGCCGGACAGGATGCCATGCAGGATGCCCGCGGCGAATGCATCGCCACCGCCGATGCGGTCGACGATGCCCTGCAGCTGGCGCACCGGTGCCTGGGCGCGGGTGCCATCGCGGCCCAGCAGCAGCGCGCCCAGCGCATGGTGGTCGACGCTGTGGGTCTGGCGCTGGGTGCACGCCATCCACTGCAGCTGCGGGAAAGCGGCAAACGCCGCAGCGGCCGCGGCCTCGACCTTGGCCACCACGTCGGCCTGCTCGAAGCGCTGGCCGAGGATGACTTCGATGTCGCGGTAGTCGGCGAAGACGATGTCGGCCTGGGCGAACAGCTCGTGCAGGATCGCCTGCGCATCGCCACCCCAGCGCTGCCACAGCTTGGGCCGGAAGTTGCCATCGAAGGACACGCGCACGCCCAGCGCACGCGCCGCGCGCGCCGCCGCCAGGGTGGCCTGGGCCACGTCGGGGCCGAGCGCCGGGCTGACCCCGGACAGGTGCAGCCACTGCGCGCCCTGCAGCAGCACCGGCCAGTCGTAGTCGGCCGCGGTGCTGCGCGCGAAGGCGGAGTCGGCGCGGTCATAGACCACTTCGCTGGCGCGCTGCACCGCGCCGGTGGTCAGGAAGTACAGGCCCATGCGCCCGTCCGGGTCCTGCCGCACGCTGCGCGTGTCGACTCCGTGCCGGCGCAGTTCACCCAGCACGTGGGCACCCAGTGCGTTGCCGGCCACGGTGCTGACCATGGCGACCTCATGTCCAAAGCGGGACAGCGAGACACCCACGTTCGCTTCCGCCCCGCCCACGTGCACCTGCAGCTGCGGCGACTGCATCAGCAGTTCGTTACCCGGTGCGCCCAGGCGCAGCAGCAATTCCCCGAAACATACGACACGACCCATTTCCGCTCCCTTACGCTGGCCGCCAGCAGCAACTGCTGGGCGGCGTGGAATCGCGCCACGCACCCGCGTGGCGGTTGACCATCGGTGTCATCAAGAAACCGACCGGCCGTGGGCACAGCCTATCAAACTGTCGGAACCATTGTCCCGCAAGCGTCTTGGAGACATTACAGGTCTGTTGCGGTGCAAGATGCCGCCGAGGGAACGTGCTGTTACCGTCGACTCTGACCAGCGGTGTCATTCCGCTGAAACACTCGCGAGACCAGACCTTTGGGAGAGGGGAAAGGCATGCATTCTCGGAACCACGCAAAAAAGACACCGGTTACCTTGCTCGCCATGGCGGTCAGCCTGGCCCTGTCGGCAGGCGCCGCTGCCCAGCAGCAGAGCGAGGCGCCCAGCGCCACCAACCTGGATACGGTGAACGTCACCGGCTACCGCGCCAGCGTGGAGAAGGCGCTGGACATCAAGCGCAGTGAATCCGGCGTGGTCGATGCCATCGTGGCCGAAGACATCGGCAAGTTCCCCGACCTCAACCTGGCCGAGTCGCTGCAGCGCATCCCGGGCGTGGTCATCACCCGCGAGGCCGGTGAAGGCCGCAACATCTCGGTACGTGGCCTTGGCCCCGATTTCACCCGCGTGCGCATCAACGGCATGGAAGCGCTGACCACGGTCGGCGCCGGTGACCAGAGCGGCGGCACCAACCGCGGCCGCGGCTTCGACTTCAATGTGTTCGCCTCGGACCTGTTCTCGCAGCTGATCGTGCGCAAGACCGCCTCGGCCGACATCGAGGAAGGCTCTCTGGGTGCCACGGTCGACCTGCGCACGGCGCGGCCGTTCGACTACGACGGCTTCACCTTCGCCGCCAGCGGCCAGGCCAGCTACAACGGCATGGCCGAAAAGGCCGACCCGCGGCTGTCCGCGCTGATCTCCAACACCTTCGCCGATGGCACCTTCGGCGCACTGCTGTCGGTGGCCTACTCCGAGCGCCAGGCGCTGGAAGAAGGCTCCAACACCGGGCGCTGGGCCAACGGCCCGAGCAACGGCAACTTCTCCGCCGCCTCGCCGTTCACCGCGGCGCGCGCAGCCGATGTCTTCCACCCGCGCTTCCCGCGCTACGTGCAGATGGAACACGAACAGAAGCGCCTGGGCGTGACCGGCTCGCTGCAGTGGAAGCCGAGCGATGCCACCGAGATCTCGCTGGACGCGCTGTACTCCAAGATCGACGCCACCCGTGACGAGCAGTACATCGAAGCGATCTCCTTCAGCCGCGGCACCAGCACCACGCCGCGCCTGGTGGGCAAGCCGAGCACCATCGTCAAGAACGGCGAGATCCGCGACAACGCGCTGCTGTACGGCGAGTTCGACAACGTCGACATCCGTACCGAGAACCGCCACGACGAGTGGAGCACCGAGTTCAAGCAGCTCAGCCTGAACGGCCAGCACCGCTTCGGCGATGACTTCACCCTGTCCGGCAAGATCGGCATCTCGCGCTCCAAGCACGAGAACCCGGTGCAGACCACGGTCATCATGGACAAGTACGACGTCAAGGGTTACAGCTACGACTACCGTGGCAACAGCCGTTTCCCGGTCATCAACTACGGCATCGATCCGACCGATCCCAGTGACTGGGAACTGGCCGAGATCCGCCTGCGTCCGCAGTACGTGGACAACGATTTCGACACCGGCCAGCTGGACTTCAACTGGAACATCAGCCCCGGCTTCCGCCTGAAGGGCGGCGTGCTGGCCAAGGACTACAGCTTCAAGACCACCGAACTGCGCCGCGCCAGCGAACTGGCCGTGCCCACCTTCGCCGATGGCACGAAGATCGTGCCGGTGGACCTGACCAGTCAGGCCGGCCTGAAGGGCATCCAGGGCAGCCCGTCGAACTGGGTGGTGCCGGACCTGGATGCGATCGCCGAGCAGTTCGACATCTACAGCAACAGCGGCACCTTCGCCGTCGCGCCGCGCGCCAACAACGTGCGCAGCGTGGAAGAGAAGGACCGCGGCGCGTGGTTGATGGGCGAGTTCTCCACCGAGCTGGGCTCGCTGCCGCTGTCGGGCAACTTCGGCGTGCGCTACGTGCGCACCAAGCAGTCGTCCACCGGCCTGTCCACGCTGTCCACCGGCACCGCGCAGACCACCGTCAGCCGCAGCTACGACGACACCCTGCCCTCGTTCAACCTGGTGGCCGAAGTCACCCCGGACTTTCTGATCCGCCTCGGCGCGGCCAAGGTGATGAGCCGCCCGGGCCTGGGCAGCCTGACCCCGGGCGCGACCGTGGCAGTGGCCGGCGGTGCGCGCACCATCTCCAGCGGCAACCCGACGCTGGACCCGATCCGCGCCACCAACGTCGACCTCGGCTTCGAGTGGTACTTCGCCGAAGGCGCGATGGCCGGCATCGGCCTGTTCTACAAGGACATCGAGAGCTTCGTGCAGACCACCCGCGAAGTCCGTCCCTTCAGCGACAGCGGCCTGCCCGAATCGCTGCTGGCCGGCACCGGCGCGTCGGCCAGCGATGACTTCACCTATACCCGTCCGGTCAACACCCCCGGTGGCGAACTGCATGGCGTGGAAGCCAACTACACCCAGCCCTTCAGCTTCCTGCCGGGCAAGTGGTCGAACCTCGGCGTGCAGCTGAACTACACCTGGGTGGAATCGAAGATCCAGTACCTGAACTCCGCTGGCCAGCCGGTGATGAAGACCGACCTGACCGGTCTGTCCAAGTCGTCCTGGAACGCGACGCTGTTCTACGAAGGCGAAACCTTCGCCGGCCGCGTCTCGGCCACCAACCGCGATGACTACCTGACCCAGGCACCGGGCCAGGAAACCGGCTTCAACCTGGATGGCTACCACGGCATGACCGGCACCACGGTCATCGATGCGTCCATCCGCTACAAGATCAGCGAGCAGCTGGAACTGAGCCTGGAAGGCATCAACCTGACCAACGAAGCGTCGGACGAGTGGGTGTACTCGCCGCTCACCGGTCGCCTGCCGCTGCAGTACACCGAAACCGGCCGCCAGTTCCTGCTGGGCGTGCGCTACAAGTTCTGACCGCTGACGCGGCGGCGTGCAGTCACGCCGCCGCACTTCGAGTGCAACGAAGAAACGCCGCTGCAGCTGCTGCGGCGCAAGATGCCGCGCGCCCTGTGCTTTGTTACGTTCACGCGTGACCAGCGGTGTCAGCAAGTCGTTGCACCTGCGTCGTACCGGAGGAGGCCGGTACGCACGCTAGAACGCCTTCGCAACGCTTGAGGACACCCTGGGAGGGGATTTCAGATGGATTCGTCGCTCGCGCTTCACCGCGGCCGCGCGCCGCTCACCGTGCTTGCCCTGTCGATCGGACTGGTGCTGAGCCACACCGCGCATGCACAGCAGACCCCGGAAGCGGCTGCTGCCGCCCCTGATGCGGTCGACCTGGACAAGGTGGAGGTCAAGGCCACCTACCGCGAAAGCCTGCAGCAGTCGCTGGATGAAAAGCGCTACAGCGTCGAGCAGGTCGATGCGATCTACGCCGAGGACATCGGCAAGTTTCCCGATCTGAACCTGGCCGAATCGATGCAGCGCATCGCCGGTGTCTCCATCGACCGCGAAGGCGGCGAAGGCCAGCAGATCTCGGTGCGCGGCCTGGGTTCGGATTTCACCCGCGTGCGCATCAACGGCCTGGAAGCGCTGTCCACCGCCGGCAGCGGCACCACCGGCGTCAACCGCAGCCGCGGCTTCGACTTCAACACCTTCGCCTCCGAACTTTTCAGCCGGGTCAAGGTCAACAAGACCCAGTCGGCGCAGATGGACGAAGGCTCGCTCGGCGCCACCGTCGACCTGCGTGCATCGCGGCCGTTCGATTTCGAAGGCTTCCAGGCCTCGCTCAACGGCCAGTACGGCTACAACGAACTGTCGCGCTCGAAGGACCCGCGCGTGTCGGCGCTGCTGAGCAACACCTGGGCCGATGGACGCTTCGGTGCGCTGATGTCGGTGGCGTGGAGCAAGCGCACGATCTTCGAGGAAGGCTACAACCCGGTGCGCTGGGAGCACGGCAACTACCGCAACTCCAACCAGGCCACCGCCGCCAACAACGGCACCTACGGCTTCTGCAGCCCGGCCGGCTACGACCCGCAGACGCCGCGCAACCCGGCCGCGAATGAAGCCGCGCAGGGCGTCGGCAGCGCCGCCAACCAGGCGCGCAGCAACGGCTGGGGCAGCTACGGCATCGATGCCACCCACTGCGGCACCGGCATCGACCGCCCGGAAGCGACCGCCGGGAACATCGCCGCCTACGAGACGGCCACCAATGCGTGGATCCCGCGCTACCCGCGCTACATCCGCACCGAGCATGAGATCGAACGGCTCGGTGTCACCGGCGCGCTGCAGTTCCGCTTCAGCCCGGACAGCCTGCTCAACCTCGACCTGATGTATTCGAAGCTGGACAAGGACCAGCGCGAGGATTCGATCGGCGCCAACCTGCACCGCACCGCGCAGTACGGCGGCAAGACCCAGATCGTGGTGCGCGAGGCGCAGGTGGATGCGCAGAACCGGCTGGTCTACGGCGTGTTCGACAACGTCGACTTCCGCACCGAGTCGACCGCGATCGAAGAGAGCACCGAGTTCAAGCAGGCCAGCCTGAACTTCGAACACCGCTTCAACGATGCGCTGCGTCTGGATGCGCTGGTCGGCCATTCCTCGTCCAGCTTCGAGCGGCCGGTGTTCTCCATGGTCAGCTTCGACAACAGCAACCTGGATGGCTTCGTGCTGGACATGCGCAACGGCGCCAGCATGCCGTCGATGACCTTCCCCTTCGCGCTGGGCGATGCGGCGTCGTGGCAGTGGCTGGGCTACGGCACCGCGCCGGTGAATGCCAACGGGACCGCACGTGGCGGCAACATCAGCGAAGTGCGCCTGAACCCGCAGTACGTCGACAACAGCTTCGACACCGCCAAGGTCGACCTGACCTTCAACGTGTCGCCCACCTTCACCCTGCGCGGCGGCCTGGCCTACAAGGACTACGGCATGCGCACGCAGGAGTACCGCAACATCAGCTATGGCCGCATGTCGCAGGCGCTGCCCGACGGCGTCAGCGTGGGTGACCTGTCCACCACGCTCGATGGGTTCGGCAAGGGCCTGGACGGCAGCACGCCGGGCAGCTGGCTGATCCCCGACTTCAACCGCATCGCCGAGCTGCTGGACATCTACTGCAACTGCAACACCGGCACTCTTGGCGGTGACTACCGCCTGGCCGGCGTTGGCCACTTCGGTGCATCGAACAACAACTTCGACGTGACCGAAAAGAGCTACGCCAGCTACCTGCAGCTGGACTTCAACACCGAGCTGTGGGACCGCCCGTTCCGCGGCAACCTCGGCCTGCGTTACGTGCGCACCGAGATCGACGCCAGCGGCTACGCGCCGTGCCAGGCGGCCAGCAGCAGCGATCTGTCGGCAGCCTGCGAACCGTTCCTGGGCGTGGCCAGCGCCACCGCCGATGCCGGCGAGCGCCTGCTGGTGGCCACCACCGTCGGGCACCGCTACGACGACTGGCTGCCCTCGCTGAACCTGGCCTGGGACCTGACCGACAGCGTCGTGCTGCGCTTCGGTGCGGCCAAGACGATGGCCCGGCCGACCCTGTCCAACCTCTCGCCCAGCGTCAGCGGTGGCCCGACCAGCTTCCTCGACGAGGACCGCTACTACTCGATCAACCTGGGCAACCCGAAGCTGGATCCGTTCCGCTCCACCAACTACGACCTGAGCGCGGAGTGGTACTTCCAGGAAGGCGCCCTGCTGTCGGCGGCGGTGTTCTACAAGGACATCGAAACCTACGTGCAGCGCACCCGCCTGCTGACCACCTGGGGTGACATGGGCTATTCGCTGGACCTGCTGCCGGCCGGCTTCAGCCCGAACACGCTGTTCAACGTGCAGAGCTACTTCAACACCCCGGGCGGTCCGTTGAAGGGCTATGAGCTGACCTACCAGCAGCCCTTCAGCTTCCTGCCCGGCTTCTGGAAGAACTTCGGCGTGCAGCTGAACTACACCCACGTCGATTCGAAGATCAAATATCTCTTCAGCTCCGGCAGTGGCGACACCATCGTCACCACCTACACCGAGAACGACCTGCTGAACCTGTCGCCCAACTCGTACAACGCCACCGTGTACTACGACGACGGCCGCTTCAGCGCACGCGTGTCCACTAGCTACCGCGATGCCTACATCAACCAGATCCTGACCCAGGAAAACGTCTGGGACCTGGACGGCAACCAGTACGCCACCGCCGACGTCACCGGCAAGTACAGCGTCAAGAACGTGGATTTCAACATGTCCTGGAAGTTCAACAAGCAGCTGACCGTCAGCTTCGAGGCGATCAACCTGCTGGACAGTGCCGACGAACGCTACGTCGATTCGGCGCTGTCACTGCCCGACCGCTACACCCACACCGGGCGCCAGTACTACCTGGGGCTGCGCTACAAGTTCTGAGCGCACGCCCTGCCCCGCCGTACCGCACCGCCGCCATGCCGCTGCACCGTCGAATGCTGCTGAAAGGAAGGTTCCATGCACCGTACCGCTTCTGTCCTGCCCCGCCCACGCCGTCGCCTGCTGGTGGCCGCGCTGTCGCTGGCCACCGCGCTGCCCGCGCTGGCCGCACCGTCGCCGACGCTGCTGTTCCACGTCGACGCCAACCAGGGGCTGACTGCCGTGACGGCGCAGGGCGAAGCGGTGCCGAACTTCCGCGACAAGGCGGCGGTGGTCGATGACGGTGCACGCGGCAAGGCGATCCAGTGGGAGGACGATGGCGTGCTGGCCTGGGATGCGCCGGGCAACATCCAGGCCCAGCGCGGCACCCTGGCCTTCGACTGGCGCCCGCGCTACGCAGTGGGCGAAGCGCCGTTCGTGATCTTCCGCGTCGGCTATGCCGACCACAGCAGCTGGGACATGGCCTGGCTGCGCATCGACTGGAACGGGCACGGCTTCGATGCCTTCGTCACCGATGCCAACCTCGCACGGAGCCGCGTGTCGTTCCGCATGGATACGCCGCCGCGGCCGGAGCAGTGGCTGCACCTGGCCTTCGCCTGGGACGAGGACCAGGGCGTGCGCCTGTTCGTCGATGGCCGCGAAGTGGCGCGTGCACAGGCGACCGGTGACTACGATGCTGCGCTGGACCAGCTGGGGCTGGCCGGGCGGGTGATGGCGCCCTACCAGGTGCAGAGCCGCTACAACTTCCTGCGTGGCAGCGATTTCCAGCACATCCGCGTGTACGACCGCATGCTCGACGCCCCCGCCGTGCAGGCACTGGCGGGTGGCAAGGCGCCGGCCAGCGCGGTGGCGCCGGCCAGCGACGAGCGCGCGTGGCGCCATCGCTTCGGCTGGGAAGGCGCGGCACCGCCGGCACTGGCGTCGGCCGGTACGCGCATCCGCAAGATCGAGTTCGCCGATACGCGCGACCACAAGGCGTGGATGTGGAAGGCTACCGACGGCATCGCGGAAACCACCTGGCCGGGCGTCTACAACCGCTCGCGCCTGCCCGGCCGCAACGACTACTTCCAGCTGCCGGACTGGAACACCTACGTGGAAAGCGGCCAGCACCTGGACCTGACCCTGCCGGCCGGCGAGACGGTGAACCGCATGGAGATCCGCGGTGCGGCCTTCGGCAGCCTGGCGCATGGGCCCGATGCCGAGCATGCCACCGAGGTGCTGGCCACGCGGCCGCGCGGCGTGGTGCGCAGCGTGCAGGACATTCCCGCGCAGCAGGGCGGCGTGCTGCGTTTCAGCAACGTCGAACAGGAAACCCCGATCCAGGAAGTCTGGGCCTACAACGTGAGCGAGGGCGCCGAGCCGGAAGGCACGGTCAAGCAGACCTACGTGATCGACAGCCAGGCCCTGCCCGACTACACCAACCTCGATGCGCTGCGGCACTACATCGATGGCCGCTTCCCGGCCGCCGAACGCAGCACGGTGATGGCCCTGCCCAAGGGCGCAGGCTCGCGTCGCCGTGGTGCCGACAGCCTGCCGACGCAGCCGCGGCCGATCGTGCACGTGCTGATCCCCTCGGGGGTCGGCGATGCTCCGGCCAACCAGCCGTTGATCCGCAGCTGGGCCTACAGCTGGGAAAACATGCATGACGGCCTGGACGGCGTGGCCATCGACCTTCCCGCGCTGGACCTGCCGGCTACCCACGACGGACTGATTCCGCTGAACCTCCGCATCAAGGATCCGATCTGGCCGGCACGCGACATGATCGATGTTTCGGTGTCGGTGCAGCCGGGGCAGAAGCGCACGCTGTGGCTGGACCTGCGCGACCGCATCCTCACCCCCGACAGCCTGTGGCTGAGCATCGCCTCGGCCGCGCCGGGCTTCGATGCCGCCGCGCTGGACGGCGCGCAGATCCGCCTGGTGTTCAAGCCGCGCGCCGAAGCGCTGAAGGAACACGTAGCCGACCGCTTCAACCAGGTGCGCGACAACTGGGGCTTCCTGGTCGAGGAACACACCACTTCCAAGCGCCAGCGCCTGTATGCGCGCGTGTACGCCGACCTCAGCGACCTGCTGCGGGTGGATCCGGACCATGAGCTCGGCCGCCTGTACTGGAACTACATCAGCTACAACAGCCAGGGCCGCCCGCCCTACACCGCACCGGCCGTGCCCAAGGGCATGCCGGCGTGGGCGTTCAACCAGGTGCAGGATCTGGCCCAGGTACGCCAGTTCGTCGACTGGTGGATCGACGAGCGGCAGGTGGCCTATGGCGATTTTGGCGGTGGCATCTCCGATGATTCCGACCTGACCCAACAGTGGCCGGGGCTGGCGCTGATGGGCGTACAGCCGGATCGCCTGAACGCCTCGCTGACCGCGCTGTCCGATGCGGTGTACCGCAATGGCATGTTCAGCAATGGCCTGAGCACGATCGAGACCGACGAACTGCATTCCTACGAGGAAGGCATCAACACCAACAGCGCGATGCTCTACCTCAACTGGGGCGACCCGTTGACCGTGGAGCGCCTGATGGAAACGGTGAAGGCCTTCGACGAGCGCATCATCCTGCGCAACCCGCAGGGCAACCTGCTGTTCTCCAGCAACTGGTTCGGTGGCAACAAGGTCTACCGCGAGCCGAACTGGCAGTGGCAGAAGCCTTACTCCTTCCCGGTGCTGCACCCGGCGTTCCTGCTCGGCCAGTACAACGCCGACCCGACCGGCCGCAAGCTGGTGATCGGCCTGGCCGATGGCTACCTGGCCCACGCCGGCACCGACGAGAAGGGCCGCTTCACCCTGCCCAACGAGATCAACTGGGCCACCGGTGCCACCCGTGGCGGCGAGTTGAACAACGGCTCCGGCGGCGGCGACACCATGCATACGTTCTGGGCCGCGTGGCGCTGGACCGGCGATGCGAAGTACCTGCAGGCGCTGGACTACCGCGTGGCCCGGGGCGGGCCGGGCGCGCTGGCCAACCTCGGCGAGAACTACGTCGACGTCCTGGGCCGGCAGCAGGACTGGTACCCGAAGCTCACCGCCGAGGCCGACGCCGGCAAGACCGGCTTCGCCAGCCTGATGGCCTGGCAGGCCAGCGGCGATACGAAGTACATCGACGCGCTGCACGCCGACGGCCTGCAGGCCAAGGTGCAGCGCGCCTACATGAACACCGAGGGCCACTGGTGGTCCGACCGCGTGGAAGCGCCCAGCGAGTTCCTGCAGCGCGCGCGCCTGGGTGGCATCGCACTGAAGCGCAACCAGAGCTGGCCCGGCCACACGGTCAGCTGGCGCTTCGACCGCGACGGTGCTGCCGAGCAGGTTGCCCTGCTGGTGCACGCGCCCTCGCGCGAACGCTTCACCGTGACCAGCCATAACCTGGGCACGCGCACCATCGCCGCCGACATGACCGGCTGGAACGTAGCCAGTGGCACCTGGCGCGTGCGCAGCGGCGTGGACGCCGATGGTGATGGCCGCATCGACGGCACCGCCGCCGAACGCAGCGTGCAGCTGGAAACCAGCGCCTCGGTACCGATGCAGTTCCGCCCGGGCCGCACCGAGGTGTTCGAGTTCGAGCGGATCAGCGCTGGCACGCCAGTGGAGACCCGCGCGGACCTGGGCATTGGCCGTGGCGATGTGCGGGTGGATGGCCGCCAGGTGCACGTGACCGTGCACAGCCTGGGCCATGCCGGCAGCGGCGTGGGCGTGGCGGTGCTGGAGGATGCGCGTGGCCGCGAGATCGCCCGCACCGAGGTGCCGGCCATGGCCGCACCGGTGGATCTGCAGCCGAAGACGGTGGTGGTGTCGCTGCCGCTGCCAGCGGGTGACCGCAGTGCCCTGCGCGTGCGCGTGGCGCTGGCCGATGGCGGCGAGGAAGTGACCCGGTTGAACAACGTGGCCGACGTGCCGCGTTGATGGGAGGCACGGACGCAGCAACGCCCTGGCGTTGAACAACGTGGCCGACGTACTGCGTTGAGGAGGCGCACGGATGCGGCAACGCCCGGCGTTCGTAGAGTCGAGCTTGCTCGACTGCTCTTCGCATGGCACCAACAGCAGTCGAGCAAGCTCGACTCTACGAAGCGGCGCAGCGCCCAGCCGGTTGAACAACGTGGCCGACGTGCCGCGTTGATGGGAGGCGGCGCCGCCGGGCATGGCCCGGCGCTACCTGGGGCGTGGCGCGGTCAGGCCGCGTCGGTCTCCATCATCTTCACCCGGCGCTGGTACCAGCCATCGGCGAGTGGATCGAACACGGCGCTGCGTTCCATCACCCCCTGGTACACATGCACCGACACTGCCACGTCGGTATCGCTGGCGTTGCGCAGCGTGTGGTACTCGTGCGGCGGGATCAGGCTGCCGGCGCTGCCGCGGTAGCCGTACAGGGCTTCCTGCGCGGCGAAGCGGTGGCGGTCGCCCTGCCGTTCCAGCAGCGCATACGGGGTGACAATCAGCTCGCCCTGCCAGACGCCTTCCACGCACCACATCGCATCGTGGTCGTGCAGCGGCGTGCCCTGCCCCGGGCCCCAGCACATGGCGATGACGCTGTAGCCCAGGGTGGGGCTGCGGTGCAGTTCGCGGCGTGCGTAGTGGCCGTCCACCGGACGGCGCACGCATGGCGGCAGTTCGATGAGCGGATCGATGATGGCCTCGCGCAGCACCTTCTGCAGGGCGTGGGTGATCAGCGCCGGATCCGCCAGGCAGACCGCGCCGTCGATGGCCGCCAGCAGGCGATCCCGGCCCGTGAACGGCAGTGGTGTGAACGTCGCTCCCATGTCGGCCAGTCTAGGCGAGCCGGGTTAACAGAATGTTTTCAGACCTTCATCTTTTCTAGATAATGCGAATTGCGACAACGTTAGGCGCAATTAGATGCAATTAAGCGATATTGCCGCCATCATGGCAGCAGCAGTGCGCGCAGCTCCGGCACCTCGCGCGCCAGTTCCGTGGCCACCAGGGTGGCGAACACCCGTGCGCCCTCGTCGCCCAGATGGGTGTAATCGAAGGCCTGCTTGGCCTGCCCCATCGGTTCCAGCGCGGCGTTCTGCACCGAAGCTGGCGCGCCGGCCAGGGACGGGCTGGCGCCGACCGTGCTGCCGCCCAGGGCGCTGGCCACCTGCGCCTGCGTGGCGGGTGCCTGCGCAAGCCGCATCGCCGCCACCGGCCCCAGCGCCTGCACCAGGGCGCGGCTGCGGCCATGCAGATCCACCAGCGGCACCTGCAGTTCGCGCGCCACCGCACGCACGCTGTCGGCCCACGGTGCCAGGTCGTCCACCAGCACACCATCGGCGAACTGGCGTCGGGTCAGGGGGGTCAGCAGCACCGGTTTGGCGCCGGCCGCGCGTACCTGCTGCACATAGCGGCGCAGGTTGTCGGGGAACTCATGCTGCAGGTCGGTCGAGCGCCCCGGCTTGCCAGGCTGGTCGTTGTGGCCGAACTGGATCAGCACCCAGGTGGCGGCGTAGCCCGGCGTGCGCATCTCCGCCTCGACCAGCGCCCACGAACCCTCGGCGCGATAGTTGTAGGTGCTGCGGCCACCGCGCGCCAGGTTCAGGCAGGCGGCGAACGAGGTCACGTGGTCGGCGCAGAAGGCCGGGCCCCAGCCGCCCTGCACGGCGGTGGTGGAATCGCCGACCAGCACGATCTTGCTGGCGCGGATCGGCGTGGGTGCCGGGCGGTCGCTGATCGACGGGTCGACCGCGGCGTGGGCCGCGCCGGCCACGGCCAGGGCAAACAGGACAGGCAGCAGGCGCATCTCAGGCAGTACCTCGTTGCAGGAAGGGGACGCGCTGGTAGAGCTCGCGCTCGCCACCGCGCGGGTCGTCGGCGCCGCGGCTGCGCACGTCGAACAGCATCGTGCGCCGCTGCGGCAGGGTGTACGGCGCCCAGTCCGCCAGCCCGGCATGATTGGGGTCGCCGTGGCGGGCGAAGGCGATCAGCGCGTCGCTCATGGTCGCCGCCAGTGCACGTGCGTCTTCGCCACCGCCGGTGCGCGCCGTGGGCAGGCCGGCGTTGTCGAACACCAGCGGGATGTCCAAGGTGTGGAAGGCGCGCAGGCGTCCCTCTTCCACCGGCGAGGGCCAGTCGAGCTGGTAGGACCAGGTCGGCGCCGCCGCGGCCGGCTGCCGCGCACGCGCTTCCAGTTCCTCCACCGCGCCACGCCAGGAGCGCCCGGCAGTGGTGGCCGCGAAGAACACCTCCGACGCCGTGTAGTGCGGATACAGGCGGCGGTAGTGCTCGATCACCACCGACGGCAGCAGGTCGACGAACTGCTGTTTTTCCAGCTGCGCCGGCAGGGTGTTCCAGTCCAGCGCGAAGTTGCCCGGGTCGTTGCCGAGGAAGGCGCGGGTTTCATCGTGGGTGTTGCCGATCACCATCGGGATGGCGGCCGACTGTGCCGGTGCCTGTGGCCAGAAAGGATGCACCGGCAGCACCACCTCGTCCAGCACCGGCCCGAAGTACAGCGCGGTGTCCTCCACCCGCGACGGATCGCGGGCACGGGTGGCGGCCAGCAGATCGGCGGCCGGCAGGCGCAGCAGCGCGGCCAGGTCCGGCGCGTGCACCGCCTCCATCGCCACCGCCGCGCGCTGTGCGGCCGCGCGTGGGCCGGCGGCGGTGACCTGCTGGCCGCTCATCGTCCACGCCCGCTGGAACAGGCCGCGTGCGGCCGGCATCGCCATCAGCGTGGCGATCTTGGCGCCGCCGCCGGACTGGCCGAACACGGTGATGTTGCCCGGGTCGCCGCCGAAGGTCGTGGCGTGCTCGCGCACCCACTGCAGCGCCTGCACCAAGTCCAGCTGGCCGGCATTGCCGGACGCGGCGTAGCGGGGGTCGCCCAGCGCGCCCAGGTACAGGTAGCCGAAGGTGTTCAGGCGATGGTTGAGGGTGACCACCACCACGTCGCCGCGCCGGCACAGCGCGCTGCCGTCGTACAGCGGGTCGCTGCCGGAGCCGTTGTTGAAGCCGCCGCCATGGATGTAGACCAGCACCGGCCGCCGCGCGCGCGCATCCAGCGCCGGCGTCCACACGTTGAGGAACAGGCAGTCCTCGCTGCCGGGGCCTTCGGCGCCCCCCTGCGCTGCCGCCGCGCCGTACTCCAGCGCGTCGGCGATGCCGCGCCAGGCCGCTTCGGGCCGCGGCGGCTGGAAGCGGTAGGCGGCCGTGTCCGCGCCGTAGCGCAGGCCGCGGAACACCAGCACGCCCTGTTCGCGCTGGCCGCGCACCCGCCCGCCACGCACCCGTGCCAGCACCTGGGCGTCATCGCGCGGGCCGGGTGCCGCCAGCGCGGCCGGCAGTGCCGCCACGGTGGCCGTGGCCAGTGCCCAGCGCGCGCTGTCGCGCAGGAAACGGCGGCGCTGCAGATCGTTCGGCGCGGTGTTCATCGGCTACCCCGGGGTCGGATCCCCTCGCCAGAGGAGAGGGGCTCTGACCCCACCCCCGTCTCACCCGCAGCTGCCAGCCACGCCTCCGCCAGCAGCGGCCACACCGCCAGCGTCGACCCCGCCGGCACGCGCATCCCGAAACCATGCCCACCGTGGGCGAACAGGTGCAGCTCGTGCTCGACCCCGGCGTCGGCCAGTGCCGCAGCCATCAGCTCGCTGTTGTGCACGCTCACCACGCGGTCGTCGTTGGCGTGGATCAGCAGGGTCGGCGGCATGTCCGCGCGCACCTGCTGCTGCATCGAGTACTGCGCGGCCAGCGCCGCATCGGGGTGCTCGCCGAGCAGGCGCCCGCGCGAGCCACTGTGCGCATGCGCGCCCATGTCGATGACCGGATAGACCAGCACCGCGCGCGCCGGGCGCGCGCTCAGCCGGTCGATGGCATCGCGTGCCGGGTACACCGCGGTATCGAAACCAGTGGCGAGACGCGCGGCGACATGGCCGCCAGCGGAAAAGCCCATCACCGAGACGCTGCCGGCATCCAGACCGCGCCGCGCGGCCTGCCCGCGCACCACCCGCAGCGCGCGCTGCGCGTCGGCCAGCGCGGCCTGGCGGTCGCGGCCGGGCTGCGGCAGGCGGTAGCGCAGCACGAACAGGGTGTAGCCGGCGCGGTCCACCCATTCCGGCACCAGCGCACTGTCTTCCTTGTCGATCACCACGCGCTGGTAGCCGCCGCCGGGGATGACCAGCAGCGCGCGCCCGTTCGGCCGTGCCGGTGCATGCACCAGCAGGTAGGGCGCATCGACCTGGTCGACGTAGCGGTCGGGGTGGGCCGGGTCGCTGCTGCGCTCGACCACCCGCGCCGGCCGCGCCGGGCCCTGCTCGCCGGGAACCTGGCCGTCCGGCCACAGGGCGATCCGCTCGCCAGCCAGCTCCTGGCCGGGGCGTTCGTTGTCGCGCGGCGGCGCGGCGGTGGAGGTCAACGGCAGGGCCAGCAACAGCCCGCACAACAACAGCACGACAGGACGCAGACGCATGGCAGGCAACGGCTCCGGCAGGACGGGGACAGGGTGCCTGGTGCATCCGGTGGCAGCACGTGATGCGCTGCGGCTTGCACGATGACACCGGTTTACCATATACACCTCCTGCAGACGCTGTCGATGGGCAGTGCAACAAACACAGGGAG
The DNA here is from genome assembly GCF_003086795.1 of Stenotrophomonas sp. SAU14A_NAIMI4_5. Lineage (NCBI taxonomy): Bacteria > Pseudomonadati > Pseudomonadota > Gammaproteobacteria > Lysobacterales > Lysobacteraceae > Stenotrophomonas > Stenotrophomonas sp. SAU14A_NAIMI4_5. The sequence goes on from NZ_CP026003.1 coordinate 81,781, forward strand.
ACCGTTCTTGAGCAACGAACACGGCACACATGGGCAGACGCCGCCGCCGGACGATGCGGCCGCGATCGCCCAGGCCTTCACCACCGCCCGCCGCGCCGGGCAGTCATTGGCCGCATTCCCGGGCACCATCCCGGACACCCTGGTGGGTGCCTACCAGGTGCAGGACCTGGCCATCGCCGCCTGGGATGACCGCGTGGTCGGCTGGAAAGTGGGCTACATCGCCGCCGAGCGCCGTGATGTCTCCGCGGATGACCGCCTGCTGGGCCCGGTTTTCTCTCGTCAACTGAAAAATGCTACCGGTGGAACAACGGACATTCCGGTGTTCGTCGGCGGCTTTGCCGCGGTCGAAGCGGAGTACGTGCTGGAGCTGTTGGAGGACGCTCCGGCCGGACAACTGCACTGGTCGCCGGAACAGGCTGAAGCCCTGCCCGCGCGCCTGTACATCGGCGTGGAAGTGGCCAGCAGCCCGCTGGCCACCATCAACGAACTCGGCCCGCGCGTGGTGGTGTCCGATTTCGGCAACAACAACGGCCTGGTGCTGGGGCCGGAGATCGTCGACTGGACCGCACGCGACGAAACCTCGCTGCGTGCCGAGACGCTGATCGAAGGCGAAGTGGTCGGCACCGGTGGTGCGACGCGCCTGCCGGGTGGCCTGCGCGCCGCCTATGCGTTCGCGCTGTCCCGTTCGGCGCTGCGTGGCCGGCCGCTGCGCAAGGGCGACCTGATCGCCACCGGCAACGCCACCGGCATCCATGACATCACCGCCGGGCAGACCGCGCTGGTGCGTTTCGCCGGCTTCGGCGACATTGCCTGCCGGGCCGTGCCAGCGGGATGACCGCCGGCCAGCCCTGGTGAACACGCGCGGGAGGGCGCAGATGATCACACGACGTAATTTCCTGGCCGGTGGCGCTGCAGCCCTGGCCACGCCGATGCTCGCGGCCTGTGGCCGCGGGCCGGCCGCTGGCGTGGACGGCGGCACCCTGCTGACCGCCACCGACGTGCACGTGGCCGACTACCCCACCGTCACTGCGGTGAAGTGGATCGGCGAGACGCTGGAACGCGAGACCAGCGGCCGCCTGCGGCTGCGCCAGTACCACTCGGGCCAACTCGGCCGCGAGTCGGAAGCGATCGACATGGCCCGTTTCGGTGCCATCGACATCACCCGCGTCTACGCCGGTGCACTGAACAACGCCTTCCCGCTGACCCAGGCGCTGTGCCTGCCGTACGTGTTCAAGTCGGTGGCGCACCAGCGCGCCGCACTGGACGACGGCGTGGCCGAGGCCGTGCTGCGCGGTTTCGAAAGCCGCGACCTGATCGGCCTGGCGATCTACGATTCCGGCGCGCGCTGCTTCTACAACACCAAGCATCCGATCGTTTCGCCGAAGGACCTGCATGGCCTGAAGCTGCGCGTGGCCTCCTCGGACATCTTCATCCAGCTGATGCGCCTGCTCGGTGCCAACCCCACGCCGATGTCGCTGGGCGATACGTTCTCGGGCATGGAAACGCACATGATCGATGGTGCCGAGAACAACATGCGCAGCTTCCACTCCAGCCGTCATTTCGAGGCCGCGCACTACTGGTCGCAGAGCGATCACTCCTACGCGCCGGACGTGCTGCTGATGTCGCGCGCCAGCTTCGAACGCCTTTCGCCGGATGACCGCCAGCTGCTGCTGCACACCGCGCGTGCTTCGGTGGGCGTGATGCGCGAACAGTGGGATGCATCGGAAAGCATTGCGCGCCGCGCGGTGCTCGACTTCGGGGTGAAAGCCAACGAAGTGGACATGCCCGCCTTCCGCGCCGCGGCCCAGCCGCTGCTGAAGGAGTACCTGCAACAGCCGGACATCGCCGCGCTGGTCGACCGCATCCGCGCTGCCTGAGGAACCTGCCATGACCGAGACCTTGTCGCCCGCCGCCGGGCCGGGACAGCGCCTGCTGGACCGCATCGCCGACATCGCCATCTACTGCGCCGTCGCCGCCCTGCTCGGGCTGGTGGTGGTGCAGGGCTGGCAGGTGTTCGCCCGCTACGTCATCAACGATTCGCCCAGCTGGACCGAGCCGGTCACCCTGCTGCTGCTGGCCACGGCGATGAGCCTGGGTGCGGCCTGTGGCGTGCACACCAACCGCCACTTCGGCTTCTTCCTGCTGCACGCCTACATGGGCCCCGGCCTGCGCCGCGCGGTGGACGTGCTGGTGCAGCTGGTGGTGGCGGTGCTGGGCGGCTTCATCGCCTTCTGGTCGGCCGACCTGCTGCTGGACGGGATGGACATCAAGACCGCCGGCGCCAACCTGCCGCAGAGCATCAACTACCTGCCGCTGGCGGTGGGTGGTGCGCTGATGGTGCTGTTCGCACTCAACCGTGCGTGGAAAGCGCTGCAGGCCAGCGACGCTGGCAGCGACGACGCTGAAGGAGATCGTTGACCCATGGGCATCACCATCCTGTTCGCCGTATTCGCCGTGCTGCTACTGCTCGGCGTGCCGGTGGCCTACGCACTGGCCGCGGCCGCGCTGGCCACCCTGCTCTACCTGGACATCCCCAGCATCGTGCTGGTGCAGCAGATCTCGGCCGGCACCGGCTCGGCCTCGCTGATCGCCATTCCATTGTTCATCTTCGCCGGCGAGATCATGATGCGCGGCGGCATCTCCGAGCGCCTGATCGCGCTGGCGTCCTCGCTGGTCGGCCGCATGCGCGGTGGCCTCGGCCAGGTGTCGATCCTGTCGTCGCTGTTCTTCGGCGGCGTGTCCGGTTCGGCCATCGCCGATGTCTCGGCGGTCGGCGGCACGATGATCCCGCAGATGGTCAAGCGCGGCTACGACCGCGACTTCGCGGTGAACGTCAGCATCACCGCCGCGCTGGTGGCGCTGCTGGTGCCGCCCTCGCACAACCTGATCCTGTTCTCGGCCGCGGCAGGTGGTGGCCTGTCCATCGCCGACCTGTTCGCTGCGGGCATCGTGCCGGCACTGTTGATGACCGTCGCCCTGATGCTGACCGGCTACGCCGTGGCACGCCGCCGCGGCTATGGCGTGGAAATCTTCCCGGGCTGGCGCGCGGTGCTGCTGCGCGTGATCTCCGCCCTGCCCGGCCTGGGCCTGGTGGCGCTGATCTTCGTCGGTATCCGTGCCGGCATCTTCACCGCCGTGGAGAGCGCGGCCATCGCCGTGGTCTACGCCCTGCTGGTGACCACCGTGCTGTACCGGCAGCTGCGCTGGCGCGAGTTCTTCGACACGGTCATCCATGCTGCGCGCAGCACCGGCGTCATCCTGTTCGTCATCGCCACCGCTGCGGTATTCGGCTGGCTGCTGGCCTACCTGCAGGTGCCGACCGCTGCGGTGGACTTCCTGCAGTCGTTCGCGCACAGCCAGTTCATGGTGCTGCTGATGATCGTGGTGATGCTGCTGCTGCTGGGCACCTTCATGGACCTGGCGCCGATGATCCTGATCTGCACGCCGATCTTCCTGCCGGTGGCCAAGGCCTATGGCATCGATCCGATCCACTTCGGCCTGGTGCTGGTACTGACCGGTGGCCTCGGCCTGGTGACGCCGCCAGTGGGCTCGGTGCTGTTCATCGGTACGTCGATCGGCAAGATCACTGTCGGCCAGAGCATGCGCACCATCTGGCCGTTCTGGTTCGCCGCGCTGGCGGTGCTGCTGATCGTCACCTTCTTCCCGCAGCTGTCGCTGTGGCTGCCGGCCGCGTTGCGCGCATGATCCGGCGCCGCGCGCTGCCGCTGCTGCTGGGTGTGGGCATGGCCGCCACGGCGGCCCATGCCGCGCCGCCGGCGGCAACGCCTGCCATCCCGGTGGGCAGCTTCAACGACGGGGTAAACCACTGGCGCAGCGGCCATGCGGACGCTTACGCACGGCTGGATCCAGAGCAGTACCGGGAGATCGCCGACAACCTGCTGTTGCTGCAACGCCGCTCCGGCGGCTGGCCGGTCAACCAGGACCCGCTGCGGGTGCTGGACGCCGCCGCGCGCGAGGCGGCCCGCGCGGCCCAGGATGAGCCCGGCGGCAGCTTCGACAACCGCACCACCTACACCCAGGTCGATTACCTCGCCGAAGCCTTCGCCCGCAGCAACGACCGCCGCTATCGCGACGCCGCACTGCGCGGGTTGGATTTCATCCTCGACCAGCAGATCCGCAGTTGTGGCGGCTGGCCACATTCGGTGCCGGCGCGCACCGATTACCACGACCGCATCACCTTCGCCGATGACGTCACCAGCGGCGTGCTGACCACCCTGCGCCAGGTGCAGGACGCACCGCGCTTCGCTTTCGTCGACGCCGCGCGCCGCGCGCGGGTGGCCGCGGCGGTGCAGCGCGGCGATGCCTGCCTGCTGCGCCTGCAGGTACGCCAGCACGGCCAGCCGACGCTCTGGGCCGGCCAGTACGATGCCACCACGCTGCAGCCGGCGCCCGGACGCAGATTCGAACTGGCCGCGCTGGTGACCGACGAAAGCGTGGGCGTGGTGCGCTACCTGATGTCCATTCCCGATCCGTCGCCGCAGACGGTGCAGGCCATCGAGGGCGCGCTGGCGTGGTTCCAGGCCAACGCCCTGCACGGCCTGCGCCTGCAGACCGTCGACGCACCGGCCGAACAGTTCGCCCACCACCGCAGCACCGTCGATCGCCGCCTGCTGGCCGACCCGGCCGCACCGCTGCTGTGGGGCCGCTTCCACGACCTGGCCGACAACAGCGTGGTGCTGGCCAACCGACAGGGCGAACGCCTGCAGACCTATGAACAGGTCGGCCGCGAGCGCCGCACCGGCTACCACTGGTATGGCACCTGGCCGCAGGCCCTGCTCGACCGCGACGCGCCCGCCTGGCGCGCCCGCATTGGCCGCCCTGCCCCCTGACTTTGACACTGCACCCGCACCACGGAGGAACCCGATGCTGTCGCGCACCGCTCTGAAGTCCCTGCTTGCCGCCACCCTGCTGCTGGCCGTGCCCGCCCTCGCGCAAGCGCAGGCGCAGGCACCCGCCACGTCGTGGAAGCGTGGCATCGAGAACCAGCGCCAGGCCGACCTCGGCGACGGCACCTTCCTCAACCCGGTGTTCGCCGGTGACCGCCCCGATCCGTCGGTGCTGAAGGACGGCCAGGACTACTACCTCACCCTGTCCTCGTTCGATGCCTACCCCGGCCTGCCGATCTGGCATTCGCGCGACCTGGTGAACTGGCAGCCGCTGGGCCATGCGATCACGAAGAACGTGGGCGCGATCTGGGCGCCGGACATCGTCAAGCACGACGGCCGCTACTACATCTATTTCCCGGCCCGCACCGGCGACAGCCGCAGCAACTTCGTGGTCTGGGCCGACAGCATCAAGGGGCCGTGGAGCGAGCCGATCGACATCGGCCTGGGCGGCTACATCGACCCCGGCCATGCCGTGGGCGAGGACGGCAAGCGCTACCTGTTCCTCAGTGGCGGCGACTACGTGCAGTTGGCCGACGACGGTCTGAGCGTGGTCGGCACGCCGAAGCACGTCTACGACGGCTGGAAGTACCCGCAGAGCTGGGACGTGGAGGCCTATGCGCAGGAAGGCCCGAAGATCCACTTCCGCGACGGCTGGTACTACATGACCACCGCCGTGGGCGGCACTGCTGGCCCGCCGACCGGGCACATGGTGATCACCGCGCGCTCGCGCTCGATCCATGGGCCGTGGGTGAACGCGCCCAACAACCCGATCATGCGCACCCAGTCGGCCGCCGAACCCTGGTGGTCGCGCGGCCATGCCACGGTGATCGAAGGCACCGACGGGCGCTGGTGGATGATGTACCACGGCTACGAGAACGGGTACTGGACGCTGGGCCGGCAGGCCCTGCTGGAGCCGATCGAGTGGACCGCCGATGGCTGGTTCGTGGCCAAGGGCGGCGACCTCGGCCAGCCGCTGCGCAAGCCGTCCGGTGAATCGGTGGGCACGCATGGCATGGCCCTGTCCGACGACTTCCGCGGCACGGCGCTCGGCCCGCAGTGGTCGTTCTTCAACCCGGCCCAGGACGAGTACCGGCGACTGGGCTTCAGCGGCCAGGGCCTGGTGCTGCAGGGCAAGGGCGAGACCCCTCGCGACAGCTCGCCGCTGACCGCCATCGCCGGCGACAAGGCCTACCAGTTCGAGGTGGAGATGGACATCGCCCCGGGCGCGGTGGGCGGCGCCCTGCTGTTCTACAGCGACCGCCTGTACGTGGGCGTGGGCAGCAACGGCGAGAAGTTCATCATGCATCGCTACGGCGAGGAGCGCCCCACCCGCTTGGCGGCCAGCGCAAAGGGCGGCAAGCTGTGGCTGCGGGTGACCAACAACCGCCACATCGTGACGATCCACTCCAGCACCGATGGCCAGCGCTGGGAGAAGTACCCGGTTCAGATGGAAGTGTCCGGTTACCATCACAATGTGGCTGGCAAGTTCCTGGCACTGAAACCGGCGCTGTATGCGGCCGGCGACGGTGCGGTAACCTTCCGCAGCTTCCGCTATCGCGCGCTGGACTGAGCGCGCGCTGGAATCCCCAGACTTACCGGGTTCACTACATGTCAGTGCGCAACAAGAACGATGCCGCCACGCCGGCATTGGCGAAGGGCAAGGCCGCCACGATCAACGACATCGCGCGACTGTCGGGAGTATCGAAGAAAACGGTTTCACGGATCATCAACAACTCGCCCCTGGTGCGCAAGGACACGCGCGACAAGGTCGAGGCGCTGATGCGCGAGGTCGGCTATACGCCCGATCCGCTGGCCCGTGGCCTGGCCTTCCGCCGCTCCTTCCTGATCGGCATGGTCTACGACAACCCGACCGCCCAGTACATCGTGGACATGCAGTACGGCGCGCTGGACGCGCTGCGCGGTTCCAGCTTCGAACTGGTCGTGCACCCCTGCGACAGCCGCAGCCCGGGCTACATCGACGGCGTGCGCCGCTTCGTGCAGCAGCAGAAGCTGCACGGGGTGATCCTGGTGCCGCGTGCCTCCGAAGACCAGGCGCTGGCCGACATGCTGGACGAGATCGGCTGCCGCTTCACCCGCGTGGCCGCGCTGCCGCTGGATGAAACCTCGCAGATGGTGGTCACCCACGACCGCGACGGTGCGGCCGAAGCGGCTGATTACCTGCTTTCGCTGGGCCACCGCGAGATCGCCCTGGTGACCGGCCCCAGCGCCTATCGTTCGGCGCACGAACGCACCGCCGGCTTCATCGACGCGCTGGCCCAGCGCGGCATCGAGCTGCCGAAGGACCGCATCATCGAGGCGGGTTACACCTTCGAATCGGGCGTGGCCGCCGCCGAGAAGCTGCTGCTGGGCAAGCGCCGGCCGACCGCCATCTTCACCGGCAACGATGAAATGGCCGCCGGCATCTACAAGGTGGCGCTGCGTGCGGGCATCAACATCCCGCGCCAGCTGTCCATCGTCGGCTACGACGACAGCCCGCTGGCCTCGCGCCTGTGGCCGTCGCTGACCTCGGTGCGCCGCCATACCCGCGACACCGGCCGCACCGCCGCGGCGATGCTGATCCAGCCCGACAGCCAGGCCGCGCTGCAGATCGCCAGCGTGCGCCCGCACCTGATCGTCCGCGACTCCTGCCAGCCGCCGGAGGACTGATGCCTGCGGCATCAGTCCTGTAGGTCGCGACCGTTGGTCGCGACACCTTAGGGCCTCAATCCGGTAGGTCACGACCGTTGGTCGTGACACTTCGCCTGCCTGCCCCCCAACCACCTCACCCCACCCGGCCAGCCCCGCTATCGTGCGGCGCAAAATGACACCGGTTACCAACGTCGCTAGAATCGACCGCGAACCGCGCCGGGGCCGAACCCTTCGGCCCGCCCCCTGCTCTGGAGAAGCCATGTACTGCAAGACCCACTACGCCACCCATCCCGACGCCATCAAGGGCGCCAGCAACGACCAGCTGCGCGAGCTGTACCTGCTCGACGGCCTGTTCAATGCCGGCCAGGTGACCCTGAAGTACACCCACTACGAGCGCTTCGTGCTCGGCGGCGCGGCCCCGGTCGATGCCCCGCTGGCCCTGCCGGCACAGACCGAACCGGCCTCGGCCGCTGGCCACCCGTTCCTGGAGCGCCGCGAGCTGGGCGTGATCAACGTCGGCAGCGGCACCGGTACGGTCACCGTCGACGGCACCGTCTACACCCTGGGGCCGAAAGACGGCCTGTACGTGGCGATGGGCAGCAAGGACGTCGTGTTCGCTTCGCAGGACGCCGCCAACCCAGCGCAGTTCTACCTGGCCTCGACCCCGGCCCACGCGCGCTTCGAAACCAAGCAGCTGTCGATCAAGGATGCCGTGGCGCTGGACCGCGGCGCGCTGGAAACCAGCAACGAGCGCACCATCTACCAGTACATCGTGCCGGCCACCTGCCAGTCCTCGCAGCTGCTGCTGGGCCTGACCGTGCTGAAGCCGGGCAGCGTCTGGAACACCATGCCGCCGCACCTGCACGACCGCCGCAGCGAGGTCTATTTCTACTTCGACCTGGGCGCCAACGACCGCGTCTACCACTTCATGGGCGAACCGGACGCGCAGCGCCACATCGTCATGCAGAACAACGAAGCGGTGGTGTCGCCGCCGTGGTCGATCCACATGGGTGCCGGTACCAGCAACTACGCCTTCATCTGGGCGATGGGCGGCGAGAACCTGGATTACACCGACATGCACGTGCTGGACATCTGCCAGCTCAAGTAAGCCCTGCCCGGCCGCCGCGCACCGCGTGCCGGCGGCCGTCGCCGCACTCCCCGCTCGCCTCTACCAAGGAACGCATACGCAATGGCCAATCCCTTCAGCCTGGAAGGCAAAGTCGCTCTGGTAACCGGTGGTAATACCGGCCTGGGCCAGGGCATCGCCGTGGCACTGGCTGCCGCTGGCGCCGACGTCGCCGTGGCCGGCATCGCCCCGCCCACCGAGACCATCGAAAAGATCACCGCGCTGGGCCGCCGCTGCCTGGCCATCGAAGCCAACCTGATCAGCATCGAGCCGGTGGCGCGCGTGGTGCGCGAAACCATCGAAGGCCTGGGCGGGCTGGACATCCTGGTCAACAACGCCGGCCTGATCCGCCGCGCCGATGCGGTGGACTTCAGCGAGCAGGACTGGGACGACGTGATGAACGTCAACATCAAGTCTGCGTTCTTCATCTCGCAGGCCGCCGGCCGCCACTTCATCGAACAGGGCCACGGCAAGATCATCAACATCGCCTCGATGCTGTCGTTCCAGGGCGGCGTCCGCGTGCCGTCGTACACCGCCAGCAAGAGCGGCATCGCCGGCATCACCCGTCTGCTGGCCAACGAGTGGGCGGGCAAGGGCGTGAACATCAATGCCATCGCGCCGGGCTACATGGCCACCGACAACACGGCCGCCCTGCGTGCCGATGCGGACCGCAACAAGGCGATTCTCGAGCGCATTCCGGCAGGCCGCTGGGGCAACCCGGAAGACCTGGCCGGTGCGGCGGTGTTCCTGGCGTCGTCGGCATCGGATTACATCAACGGTGCCGTGCTGCCGGTCGATGGTGGCTGGCTGGCGCGCTGAGGCGCACGTGTCTGCGTAGTGCCGGCCGCTGGCCGGCATCAAGGCGATGCGTCCATCGTTCATGAGGTTGCCGGCCAGCGGCCGACACTACCGGGGGCCCGCGATGCGAAGGCTGTTGCTGCTGTTGCTGCTCTCGTGCACCACCGCGCAGGCGGCGCCGGTGCGGCTGTTCATCGCGGGCGATTCCACCGCCGCCGAGTACGGGCCGGAACGTGCGCCGCAGGCGGGCTGGGGCCAGGCGCTGCAGAGCTACCTGGACCCGGCGCGCTTCGAAGTACACAACCACGCCAGGGGCGGGCGCAGCACGCGCAGCTTCATCGACGAAGGGCGCCTGGAGGCGATCGCCAGCGAGCTTCTTCGCGGCGATGTGCTGCTGATCCAGTTCGGTCACAACGACGCGAAGTTCGAAGACCGCACGCGTTATACCGATCCGGACACCGACTACCCGCGTTTGCTGATGCGCTATGTGCAGGTGGCGCGCGACAAGGGCGCCACGCCGGTGCTGGTCACGCCGGTGGCGCGGCTGCTGTACGACTTCGGTTCACTGCTGGATACGCACGCGCGCTACACGCTGGCGATGCAGCAGCTGGCGGCGCGCGAGCACGTCGCGCTGATCGAGCTCAACGATCGCAGCACGCGCTGGATCCGTGCACTGGGCGAGCAGGGCGCACGTCCGTACTTCCTGTTCGTGCCCGAGCAGAACAAGGCCGACGGCACTCATTTCAGCGTGGCCGGTGCCAATGCGGTGGCCTGCCTGGTGCTGCGCGAGGCGGTGCCGCTGCTGCCGGCGCTGAAACCGGCGCTGGTGCGTGACATCGACTGCGATGTAATGGGCGCAGGGCAGGGCGCCGATGCGCAGCGACCCTCGCAGGTGCTGCATGAAGACACGGTTGCACGCATGCAGCCCGGCCCGCATGGCGGCGCCGGTCCGACCACCGCGTACCCGTTCTTCGCCGACGCGACGGACCTGCCGTTCGTGCTGCGCAAGCGCGTGCTGCACAAGGGCGCGGGCATCGGCCTGCACCCGCAGCACAAGGATGAGATCTATTACATCGTGAGCGGGCAGGGCAGCTACGTGCTGGATGGCAAGCAGCACGACGTGCGCGCGGGCCACGCGCTGCTGACCCGCACGGGCAGCACGCATGCGCTGCAGCAGGTGGGTGAGGAGGATCTGGTGGTGCTGCTGGCGTACCCGCGTTGAACCGTAGAGTCGAGCTTGCTCGACTGCTCCTTATCCTGGCAAAGCGTCAGTCGAGCAAGCTCGACTCTACCGGCTCCGGGCTGAAATGCTTCAGCCCCAGCCGCGCCAGGTCTTCCGGCCGCTCGAAATAGGCTTCGTCGAAGGCGTGCAGGGCGGCCTGCTCGTCCTCGGTCATCGCGCCGTACAGGTCGTGCAGCTGTTTGATCGCCGGGTCGTCCTCCAGCCGGTCCAGCAGCCCGCGCATGCCCGCCAGGATCGCGTGGGTCTGCACCGCGCCCATCGCCTGCAGCGCACGCAGCGCCAGCTGGCAGGTCGGGTCGCCCCAGTTGCACAGGAACTGCATGAAGCCGCCGTTGTTGATGTCCGCTTCCATGCGCCACAGCGCCACCAGCTGCTGGTCTTCGTCGGACAGCGCATCCAGCGTCCACGCGGCTGCCTTCAGACGCGCCAGCGCGGCCTCGTAGCGGTCATCCCACACCTGGTTGGGGATATCGACCACGCCTGTCTCGCTAGGCGGCAGCAGCGCCGGCCAGTTCACGCCCAGGCCGTTGGCGGTGGCAACCCAGTGCGCGCGCTGTTCGGCCGAGGCTTCAAACAGCGCGGGCGCCCAGCGCAGTGGCTGGCGGGTGCGGCGGCCATCGGCCAGGGTCAGCAGGATGAAGTCGTCGTTGAAGGCGACGTCGGTTACGTGCAGGCCGGCAAATTCTTCAGTCATGCCGTGCAGGATAGCGGCGCTGCCAGCCTACCCGGAAACTTCAAAACACCCGAACGCTTTTGAAGTTTAGTTGCATAAACTTCAAAAGCATGGGAGGCTTTTGAAGGATAGGGGTGATCCCAGCGGAGATTACCGATGCGTCGCGCAGACATTGCAGGGCCGTTGCAGGCCTACCTCGTTCCCGTGGAAGGTCGGCCCAATCTGCTGGCCACGACGCCTCCTCCGACGCCTCGTCGGTTGCCGGAAGGGCATACGGGCTCGCGGCAGCGCCTCATCGCTGCAAATGCATCGCTGGACCGTCTGGATCAGGCGATGCGGCAATGGCCAGCCCCTGACATGGTGACCCGGACGCTCGCGCGACGCGAAGCCGTCCAGAGCTCCCAGATCGAGGGGACCCAGACCAACCTGGACGAACTGCTGGTGTTTGAGGCCACGCTCGGCCTGGATGGTCTGCCTGCCGATGTCGTGGTGACCGAGCGCTACGTGCAGGCACTGCAAGAGGGCCTTGATGCCGTGCGTGCCAGCGGTCGCGAGGCGCTCGATCTCGCACTGGTCAATCAGCTCCACGCGGTGTTGATGCAGGATGCCCCGGACGATTTTCCCAAGGGACGGTACCGCCAGGAGCAGGCCACCATCGGTCCGCTGGGGGGACGACCCGAGGATGCCCGTTTCATTCCTTCGCCGCCCGACCGCATCGACGCAGCGATGCGTGAACTCGAGCGCGCCATGTTGAAGTACGAGCCCGCCGAGGAAGAGCAGTTCGAACTCAACATCATCGCGCAGCTCGCGATTGCCCACGCCCAGTTTGAAACCATCCATCCCTACAAGGACGGCAATGGGCGCACGGGAAGGCTGCTGCTGCCGTTGATCCTCGCCGCCGAAGGCCACCCGCCGCTCTATCTGTCAGGCGCCTTGTTGCGCAACAAAAGCGCCTACTACGACGCGCTCAACCAGGTGCAGATTCGCGGTGAGTGGGGGCCATGGATGGATATGCTGTGCCAGGCCGTGGTCGAGTCTGCGCACGACGCGATATCCATCGCCGATGACATGTCACGGCTCACTGCAGCGTGGGAGATTGAACTTCAAGGCTATCGTCGCGACTCGGTGGCGCGCAGGCTTCCGCCGTTGCTGATCGGCCACCCGGTGGTGACGGCAGGCCAGGTGGCTGCCTTGTTGGGGGTGTCTGATCGCTCAGCCCTGACAGGGATCTACGCGCTTGAGGCAGAAGGCATCCTCGTCCCCGGCAGTGATCGTCGCTGGGGGCGCACCTATCACGCGCACGCGGTCCTGCAACGACTCAATCAATTGCCAACGGCACTTCCTGATCGCCTGCGCTGAGCCCTCGCTTCACACGTCGCCGCCGTCCGCCCAACCCTCACCCGTACCGGCCTGGAACACGTGGTCGTCGGCCTGCACGTCACCGGCCGGCAGGTGCGCCTGGTCGGCCAGCGCAGCGTATATCGGGGTGAAGTCCGGTGACGTCGCCTGCATCAGCTGCTCGAAGCTGTCGATGACGAAGTAGGTCTTCTGGAAGGTGTCGATGCGGTACTTCGTACGCATGATCCGCTGCAGGTCGAAGCCGATGCGGTTGGGCGCGGCCGATTCCAGCGAGTACAGCGATTCGCCCTTGGACGAGACGATGCCGGCGCCGTAGATGCGCAGGCCGTCGGCGGTGTCGATCAGGCCGAACTCCACCGTGTACCAGTACAGGCGGGTCAGGTTCTGCAGCGCGTCCGGGCCGATCGCGTGGGCTTTGACGCCGCCGCGGCCGTAGGCCTCCATGAAGTCGGCGAACACCGGGTTCATCAGCAGCGGCACATGGCCGAACAGGTCATGGAACAGGTCCGGTTCGGCGATGTAGTCGATCTGGTCCGGGCGGCGGATCCACCAGGTCACCGGGAAGCGGCGGTTGGCCAGGTGGTCGAAGAAATCCAGTTCCGGCAGCAGGCCTTCCACGCCCACCAGGGTCCAGCCGGTGGCCGCGCCCAGCACTTCGTTGAGCTGGTCGAAGCGCGGGATCATGTGCGCGTTCATGCCCATCTCGTCCTGCGCGTCCAGGAACTCCTGGCAGGCGCGGCCGACCAGCAGTTCGCGCTGGCGCTGGTACAGCGTGCTCCAGGTGGCGTGGTCGTCGGCGGTATAGGTCTCCCACGGCTGCTCGACGAGCGCGGTGGTGTACACCGGCACGTAGCCCTTGTCGGTCTGCTGGTGTTCGACACGGCGGGGCTGGGCGAGGTCCATGGGGCACTCCTTGAAGGGATACCGGTGATGCTAGGGCAGGGCGCGCGCAACAGGGTTGCAAAAGTTGCGCGTAACAGGCCTCGTGGCGCAATATCCTTGCGTACTCACCGTGTTGCGGAGCAGCAATGGCCGGAGAAGTCCAGTTCGATCGCACGGATATACGCCTGTTGGCCGAGATCCAGCGTGATGGTCGCGCCACCAACGCGGAGTTGGCGACGCGGGTGAACCTGTCGCCGTCGGCCTGCCTGCGCCGCCTGCAGCGGCTGGAAAGCGAAGGGGTGATCGTCGGCTACGGCGCGCGCCTGGAGCCGCGCCAGCTGCGCCTGGGCCTGCAGGCCTTCGTTCGCGTGCAGCTGGAAAAGCACGACCAGGCCGCCATCGGCCACTTCGTGGACAGCGTGCAGGGCTGGGATGAGGTGGTGGCCTGCCATGCCCTGACCGGCGACATGGACTACCTGCTGCACGTCTACGTGCGCGACCTTGAACACTTCTCGCGCTTCCTGCTGGACAGGCTGCTCAACGCCGGCGGCGTGGCCGATGCCAATTCCAGCTTCGTGCTGCGCACGGTGAAGGGCTTCCAGGCGCTGCCGCTGTCGCAGCTGGAATGAACGGCCGCCGCGATTTGACGGCGCCGGGCGGGTAGCCGAGCATCACCGCCCTGCGCGCGCCGCAGCGTTCCTTTCCGGTTCCAGGCATGTCCGAACTTCAGCACCCGGTGCTCACCACCACCTTCCTGCCGCTGCAGCGCAAGTCGCTGGCGCGCTTCATCGCCCATGGCACGCCGCCGCAGACCGCGCTGGAACAGGCCGGGTTGATGGCTGCGCAGCTGTGCCGCGCGCGCCTGCACACACCCGCGGAAATCGAGCGCCTGCTGCACGAGGCCTGCGCGCTGTTCGCCAGCCATGACGGCGCGGCCGCGCAGCTCGCCGGCGCCGGAGGTGGTGGCCAGCCGGAACTCGATGCCTGGCTGGCGACGCTCGCCGCCCATGGCGTGCTGCTGGCCCCGGCGGAGATCCTGCAGGACTTCACTGTGCAGTCGCCCAGCGACTACCCCGGCCTGGCCCTGCAGCAGGCCTGCCAGGAAACCCTGGCCGAACATGAGATCCGTTTCCCGGCCGCGTTCGCCAGCGATGATGAGGACGACGACCAGGACGAGGCCGTTGCCAGCGATGCGCGGGCGGTCGAACACCATGGCCTGTACACCTCCGAGCAGGCCCGCGTGCTGCGGGCGATCGCCGCCAACCCGGATGAACTGATCGACCTCGATGGCTACGCCGGTACCGGCAAGGGCCATCTGGTGCTGGCGCTGATGGACGCGCGGCCGGGCCGCTACACCTACATCGCGCCGTCGCGCGGGCAGGTCGAAGCCTTCCGCGCCCGCGTGCCGGCCAGCACCGCGGTGCGCCTGCTGACCCAGATCGAATTCGCCAACCGCGTGGCCCAGCACGCCGCGCGCAGCGGCCAGACCGGCGGCTTCGTCGCCAGCTACCGGCGCAGCACCCGCACCCCGCGCGAGATCGCCGGCCGCATCGGCCTGCAGGGCATCGGCGGGCGCAGCCCCGAGCAGGTGCTGCTGACCGCCTTCGAGGCCATCAACCGCTGGTGCGCCTCGTCCGCACCGCGCATGGCCTTCCAGCATTTCGACCGGTCGGTGCCGGCCGCGATGCTCGACGTGGCGCCTTACCTGGCGGCCGCCGAGCACGTCTGGCGCAGCATGTTCGATGCCGAGCTGCAGCGGAGCACGCTGCTCAGCCTCAGCCCCGCGCACATCGGCAAGTGGCTGGCGCTGCGCGGCGTCACCCCGCCACAGGACATGGGCATGCTGCTGGTGGACGAGGCGCACGATCTGAGCCCGTCGTGGAAGCAGCTGCTGGCCGGCCATGCGCCCGGCGTGGTCAGCCTCGGTGATCCGCACCAGTGCCTGTCCGGCACCGTGCCGCGCTGGGCCGCATCGAAGGTGCTGGAAATGCACCAGTCGGTGCGCCAAGGCAACCAGGTCGATGGTTTGGTCAACCAGACGCTGGCGCTGGACGGCCTGGGCCAGGACAGCGGTCCGTTCGTCGGTGCCGCCGACCGCGCCACCGGCGTGCTGCATTACCGCGACTGGTCGCAGGTGCCACGCGAAGGCCTGCGCATCCACGGCAACGTCGCCGATCTGGCCCTGGATGCGGCACAGCTGCACGCGCACGGGTTGCGGCCCTACCTGCACCCGGCATCGCTGCGCGCGCTGCGCAGCGCTTTGCAGGGGCCGCTGGATGCATGGCGCCGTCGCGACAGCGGGTCGAACCAGACGCAGGAGCGTTTCCTGTCCACACAGGCCGGCGAAGGGCAGGGCGCACTGCAGGCGTTGTTCGCCTCCGCCGACCGCGTGCAGTCACTGCTGCAGGCACTGGATGACCAGGACACGCCCGCCGATGGGCGCGTGGTGCTGTGCCTGGCCGAACACGCGAAGAACCTGCAGTTCGATGTGGTCTCGCTGTCGCCGGGGTGCTTCAGTGCGGGGCAGGGCGCGCGCATCTGGCATAACCCGGTGCGCGCGGTGTACCTGGCATTGACCCGTGCCCGCCGCCAGCTGCACGTGCCGGCCGATGGCATGGAGCAGCTGCAGCACACCGCGGCGCTGCAGGAACAGGCGCGCCAGGCCCGCAGGCGCGAGCGGCAGCAGGCCAGCGGTTACCGGCCTGCGCGTTAGGACACGATCACGCGCCGCTCAGCAGCGGCGCGCCGGAACACTCAGCACTTTTCCTTGCGACCCACCAGCTTGCCCAGGCGCGAGGGCTCATCGCACTTCGGCACCACCGGTGCGGCCGGTGCCAGCGCAGCGGCGCGTGCCTTCTGCATCTGCTGGATCTTCGCGCGGATCTGCGGCATCGCTGCCATCGCGGCCTTCTCGCCTTCGAGGATGGCGGTGCCACGCTGGCTGAAATCGGCGGCGCCGATGTCCAGCACCTTCGGCCGGATGACGATGTCGGCGCGTGCCAGTTCCTGCTCGCCCAGGCGCTGGCCCATGATCGAGATCGACTGGTTGACGATGCCCAGCATGCCGGTCGGCGCCTTGCCGCTGGCCTTGCTGGAGATGTCCACGGCGATGACGAACTCGGCGCCCAGCTGGCGCGCGGCATCGACCGGCACCGGGCTGACCACGCCGCCGTCGATGTAGTTGCGGCCACCGATCTTCACCGGCTCGAACACGCCGGGGATGCTGCTGGACGCGCGCACGGCCTGGCCGACGTTGCCGCGCACGAAGATCGCGCGCTCGCCGGTTTCCAGCTGGGTGGCGACCGCGGCGAACGGCTTCTTCAGCTTCTCGGCCGGGCGGTTGGCCACCTGTTCGTTGACGTAGTCCTGCAGCTTCTGGCCCTGCACCAGGCCGCCGGAGAACAGGCGCACGTCGCGGATGCTGGCTTCATCCAGTGCCACGGCCTTGCTCTGCATCTGGAACGCGTCCATGCCGCTGGCATACAGCGCGCCGACCACGCTGCCGGCGCTGGTGCCCGACACCACCACCGGCTCGAAGCCGTTGGCTTCCAGCATCTTGATCACGCCGATGTGGGCAAAGCCCTTGGCCGCACCACCACCGAGGGCGATGCCGATCTTGATCGGCTTGGCCTGCGGCACCATGGTCGGCTGCGGCGGCGGAGTGGGGCGGACCTCTTCGCCACCGCAACCGGCCAGCAGGCCGAGCAGGGCGACGGACAGCAGCACGCGGGGGCGGAACAGGCTCATCGGCAATGCGCTCGGGGCGCCGGATTCAGGAAAGGGCGCCAGCATACCGAAGGATGCAAAATCCATGGGTAGCGCCGGGCCATGTCCGGCGGATGGTTCAGGTGCCGCTGTGCTCGCCGGGCATGGCCCGGCGCTACCGTGCAGGGTCAGAACCGGTTGTCGCCGCCCAGCGTGCGGCCCAGGCCGCCCAGGATCGAGCCTTCGCCACGGCTCTGCCCGCCACCCTGCGGCGCGGCCATCCACATGCGCCCGGCCAGGCGCGAGAACGGCAGCGACTGCAGCCAGACCTTGCCCGGTCCGGTCAGGGTGGCCAGGAAGACGCCTTCGCCACCGAACAGCATGCTCTTGATGCCGCTGACCCGGCGCACGTCCATCTCCACCGTCGGGTGGTAGGCCACCACGCAGCCGGTATCGACGTCCAGACGCTCGCCGGCCGCCAGCTCGCGCTCGACCACGCAGCCGCCGGCATGGATGAAGACCCAGCCGTCGCCTTCCAGCTTCTGCATGATGAAGCCCTCGCCGCCGAACAGGCCGGTCATGATCCTGCGCTGGAACTGCACGCCGATGCGCACGCCGCGCGCGCCGGCCAGGAAGCTGTCCTTCTGGCAGATCAGGCGTCCGCCGTGCTGGTCCAGCTTCATCGGCAGCACCGTGCCGGGGTAGGGCGCGGCGAAGGCGACCTTGCCGCGGCCGGTGCCGGTCTGGGTGTAGACGGTGGCGAACAGGCTTTCGCCGGTCACCACGCGGCGGCCGGCGGCCATCACCTTGCCCATGAAGCCGCTGCTGGCCTGCGAGCCGTCGCCGAACACGGTGTCCATCTGCACCGTGGATTCCTTGAACATCAGCGCGCCGGCTTCGGCGATCGCGCTTTCACCCGGGTCCAGGCCGATTTCCACGAACTGCATTTCATGGCCGACGATGCGGAAATCGATCGGATCGCCGTGGCCGCCGCTGCTGCTGACGGTTTCAGTCGTGGCCGGTGCGGCAGCGGGCAGGACCGGCGGTGCCGGGGCGGGTGCGGCAGGCGCTGCCGCAGACCCATGCAGGACGCTGATTTCGGACACGGGTGTCCACCCTTCCATGCCCTGGCGCCAGGCCAGCGCGTGCGGGTTGGCCTGCGCAAAATGGCGCGCAGCGTCCTCGTCGAGCGGGCCGATCCGCTCGGCCTGGCCGGCGGCATGGAAGTACCACTGGGTCATCGCAGCAGCTCTGTGGCAAGGGGAAATGCCGAGTGTAGCGGCCCGCCGGGGGCACTGCCGGTGAGGGGCCATGAACGATCGGCATTTGCGGCGTAGGTGCTGTATTGCAACAATTATCTGGTAGCGCCGTTTCACCACCCCTCCAAACACAGCCTACCGCCATGTCTCCGACCCGCACTTTCCGTGGCCGCACTCCGGTCGCGCGTCCCCTCGTTGCCGCTCTTTCCGCCCTGCTGCCGCTGGTAGCAGCCGCCCAGGAAACCCCCGCTGCCAAGGATCCGGTTGCCCTCGATGCCCTCCAGGTCACCGCGCAGCGCCGCGTCGAGAACGCCAAGGACGTGCCGGTCGCGATCACCGCGATCCAGGGCGAGAAGCTGGATGTGCTCGGCTCCGCTGGCGACGACATCCGCTTCCTGTCCGCGCGCGTGCCGAGCCTGAACATCGAATCGTCGTACGGCCGTGCCTTCCCGCGCTTCTACATCCGCGGCCTGGGCAACACCGACTTCGATCTCAACGCTTCGCAGCCGGTGTCGCTGGTGTATGACGACGTGGTGCAGGAAAGCCCGCTGCTGAAGGGCTTCCCGCTGTTCGACCTGGCCGGCGTGGAAGTGCTGCGTGGCCCGCAGGGCACGCTGTTCGGCCGCAATACCCCGGCCGGCGTGGTGAAGTTCGATTCGGCCCGTCCGTCGCAGGACGCCGACGGCTACGTGAAGATGTCCTACGGCACGTATGACACCTGGAACGTGCAGGGCGCCTACGGCGGTCCGCTGACCAGCCGCTGGTCGGCGCGCGTGTCGGCGCTGTACCAGCGCCGCGAGAACTACGTCGACAACACCGTCGCCAACGCGCCGAGCTCGGGCTTCGAAGGCTATGACGAAGCCGCTGGCCGCGTGCAGTTCCTGTACGAAGGCGATGATGTCGAAGCGCTGTTCAACCTGCACAAGCGCAAGCTCAACGGCACTGCGCGCCTGTTCCGCGCCAACATCATCCAGAAGGGCAGCAACGCGCTGGTCGAGAATTTCGACCGCGACAAGGTCTCCACCGACGGCCTGAACTTCTCCAACCTGGAAACCTGGGGCGGCAGCGCACGCATCAAGTGGGACCTGGGCCGCGTCACCCTGCATTCGATCACCGGCTATGAAACCGCCGAATCGCTGAACCACGGCGACGTCGATGGCGGCTACGGTGCGGCCTTCCTGGGCGCCGGCAACTCCGGCCCGGGCCTGATTCCGTTCCCGTCCGAATCGGCTGACGGCCTGCCGCACCACCGCCAGTGGACGCAGGAATTCCGCGTCGAATCCAACGAGTGGGGCCGCTTCGACTGGCAGGCCGGCGTCTTCTACTTCGATGAAGACGTGACCATCGACAGCTTCAACTACGACTCGCTGACCCCGGGCAACCCGCAGACCGGCCACGCCGTGCAGAGCCAGCGCAACAAGGCCTGGGCCGCGTTCGCCTCGGGCGACCTGGACGTGACCGATCGCTTCAAGCTGCGCGCCGGCGTGCGTTACACCCAGGACAAGAAGGATTTCACCGCCAGCGTGCTGCAGGCCGTGCCGGGCGGTACGCCGGTCAGCGGCCCGTATCTGGCCAACAGCGATGTCGACGATGTCAGCTGGGACCTGAGCGGCGTCTACCAGATCACCGACAACATCAACGCCTATGCGCGCGTGGCCAAGGGCTTCCGTGCACCGTCGATCCAGGGCCGCCTGGCCTTCGGCGGCGTCACCCAGGCCGATTCGGAGAAGGTGATCTCGTATGAAGCCGGCATCAAGGCCGACCTGTTCGACCGTCGCGCCCGCCTGGGCTTCAACGTGTTCCGCTACAACGTCGATGGCCAGCAGCTGATCGCGGTGGGTGGCAGCAACAACACCGCCACCCTGCTCAACGCCGACAAGACCATCGGCCAAGGCTTCGAGCTGGACTTCGAGGCGTACCTGACCGACCACGTGCTGATGACCCTGGGCAGCAGCTACAACGACACCGAGATCAAGGACAAGGATCTGGCCGTGGCGATCTGTGGCGGTGGCTGCACCATCACCGACCCGACCACCATCATCAACGGTGGCACCTACGCGCTGGTCAACGGCAACCCGCTGCCGCAGGCGCCGAAGTGGATCCACAACCTGACCCTGCGTGCCGGCTTCCCGGTGAACGATGCCAGCGAGGTCTACGTCTACACCGACTGGGCGTACAAGAGCGCGGTGAACTTCTTCCTGTACGAGTCGCCGGAGTTCCGCAGCCGCAGCTCGCTGGAAGGCGGCCTGCGCGTGGGCTACAACTGGGATTACGGCCAGTACGACGTGGCCGTGTTCGGCCGCAACCTGACCAACCAGACCCGCGTGGTCGGCGCGATCGACTTCAACAACCTGACCGGCTTCCTCAACGAGCCGCGCACGTTCGGCGTCGAGTTCACCGCGAAGTTCTGATGCGGTTGATGGCGTGATGCAATGAAGAGGGCCGGCGCAATGCCGGCCCTTTCTTTTGATGCGCGACCATGTCGCAAATGGACATGTCCGCAATGCGGGTAGGGCTTGAAAAGTGTGAGCGGAGGCAAAGATATGTCTCAATTGCCGCGAACCTGACCCTGGGTCGGCGCGCTCGGACAGAACCGGCGTACAACCGTGGCTACCGGAATCTTCCGGGCAACCGGGGTACTGCAATGAAGAGGAAAACGTCGCGGCTGACAGTCGGCTTCGTCATGCTCCTGCTGTCGACGCAGGCATCTGCAGGGTTCAAGGCTGACGGAGCGGCACCAACGACGCGCCTGGACGACCAGCGACTGCAGCTGGAAAAGCGAACAGCATCCATCACCGATCAGCGATCATTCGATGCGTATGCGAAGACATTCGGGGATACCGATACCTTTCCCCTGTACAAACTGACGCCTGCATCGCGCGCGCGCTTCACCGCATCGCTACGGTTCAATGACCTCGGACTGACCACTTTCGATTACTCCGATCTGGCACGGGAACTGGGGGCGGCCGATCTCCATCGCGTGCTGAAGCCGTTTGGGTTTGAGCATCTGGTGGCGGTCATGCCCGATGTCAGGGTCAATTCAGAGGAAGACCAGACGGTTCTGCAGATACTGGACACCGCACGCAGCCTGCGTTGTGGTGTGGGAGAACACTGCAACGAGGCGGACTATCCCGGCTACAAGTGCATCTCGCACGCGACCTGCGAGGAATCGACGGCGCACATATGCACGTCCAACTGCTGATCAGGGCCCTGCGGCACCCACGCACCGTCACGCGTGGGTTGCTCCCCGTCGCCACCCTGATGGCGGTGATCCTGTCCTTTCCCTGTGCTGCCGGCGAATCCCTGGAGGAGGGCCACGCCATCGTGCAGAAAACGTGGGAAAGCCTCTCGGGGCCGGATCATGACTGGCGCGAGCGCGGGGCACAGGTTGATCGTGCATTCGACTCCAGTGTCCTGCCTCACACCGGTACGCTGTCCTCGCTGGCTGCATCTGACCTGCGGGTACTGCTGCGGGCGACCCACGCGGCCGCTGTGGCAAGCAAACAGCCGCGCTACTCGACCATTGCACTGCGCGTGGGCGTCGAGCTGCGCAGGCGAGGCGAGCTGCATCCTGCCGACGCACGCGCCGGAGCAGCCATTGCCATGCTGAGCCGTGATGCCACTGCGTTGACGCCCGCATCGCCGTGGCTGGCGGCGTTCAATGGTCGTCCCGTGCCGCGATTTCCCGATGTCATCAGGCCGCTCGAGTACTGGACGCCTGGTCCCGATGGCGAGCGCTTCAGCTCCGCTCAGGCTGACCTGGCGTCTTTGGACATCATCGTCATCGCGCATCCTGCCTGCGGCTTCACGCGGGCGGCCGCAGAAGCCGCCCGCACAGACCCCGAGCTCATGCGGGTGCTTTCCGGTCCACGCGCCCTGTGGCTGTCGCCACAGGATGGAACGCTCGATCCGCGCATCTTCAGGGATTGGAACGACCGTCATCCTGACCTGCCGATCCACATTGTGGCCCGTCAGTCCGGCTTTTCAGAGGTCGGCTACTGGGGAACACCCACGTTCTACATCCTGCGCGACGGCGGGGTCGCCGCGCGGGTGGTGGGCTGGCCACGCGGCGGCAACAAGGCGACGCTGACAAAGGCCATCGCCGATGCCGCCGTTCCGCAGCGCAGTCGGTAGCGCCGCGGAACGGCGAGCGCAGCGGCGATGCCTTACAGCGCGCTTTCCGGCCGCACCTTCAGCAGCGCTTCCTCGGCCGCGCAGTCGCGGCTGGAATGCAGGCCGGCCTTGCGAGCGTCGGCGATCTCCTTGCGCGCGGCCAGCAGATCCTTGTTGAACGCCGCGTTGTCATGCAGGCGCGCCACCGCGGCGGCGCCCATGAAACGCCCTTCGAGGATGTCGCTCTGCCAGTGCACGTTGCACACCAGGCGGCTCTCGCCGTAGTTGCGGCCACGCGCCTGGATGGCGTCGGCGCGGTCCGGCGCGATCTCCGAAAGAATCAGCGCCCACGCCCAACCGATGGAGGTGTGGCCGGACGGATAGGAGCCGTTCCTGCGCAGCCCCGCTTCATCGTCCGGCGTGCAGGTCGGCTCGCCGTTGACCATGAAGGGGCGCGGACGCTGGTACTGGTTCTTGGCGGCCTTGGTGGCCGCGCTGGCATCGATGCGGCTGCGCTCCAGCAGGCGGTACAGGGCGGGGGTCTTCACCGCGTCCACGTCGATGTCGGCGGCGCAGGAGAACTGGTTGGCGCCGGCCGGGAAACCGAGTTCGGCATCGCGGGTCGCCTGGGTGAAGCGCGGCGTGCCACGCAGGGCGCGGGCTTCGCGGCTGACTTGCTCATCCAGCGCGAAGCCGGCCGAACCGGCTGCCGGCGGCGCCGGCACCAGGGCGATGCTGGCCGGCACGGCGGCCTTGTCGAGGTAGCCCACCGCCTTGGTGGTGACGTTGGATTCCACCGCGGTCGGTGCGGTGGCGGTGGACGCGCAACCGGCCAGCGACAGGGCGATGGCCAGGCCGAGCAGGGGGCGGGCGGGGAGGGCAGGCAAAGACATGGGCAGGCTCGAGACAGGAAACACAGCGGCCATGATCGCAGCCCCTCCTGCCGCCCGCAGCGTCCATGGGTCATACGGCCAGACCCGGCATGGTGGCTCTGGGTAGTCATTATCCTGCAACAAGATCATCCATCTTCGCCAATCTCCCGAATACGGGCGCAGCGCACGGACTTTCACGCGCGTTCGCGCCAGCATCGGGCCACAGCCGGGCCGGGGGGATCCGCTGACGAGGGAGAGATGCGATGCGCAGCACCGCAACAGGAAGTACCGCCCTGGCCCTGCTGCTGGGCCTGGCCTGCACCCCGGCGCAGGCCGCCGATGTCTACGGCGTGGCCTTCGTGCACGGCACCGGCGCCCAGACCGATGCCACCCAGGACTACTGGCAGCCGGCGATCATCGACACCGTGCGCCAGGGCCTGCCGAACAGCAGCAACTACGTGGTCATCAACTGCGATTTCACCCAGTACATGTGGAAGCCGGAAGCTGCCGGCTGCCTGGCCAACCAGCTGACCAGCTTCATCGACAGCCGCGGCATCACCCAGCTGGTGGTCATCACCCATTCCAACGGCGGCAACGTGGTGCGCTGGATCCTGTCCAACCCCACCTACGACAGCCGCTACCCGAAGATCATCAGCACGGTGCGCAAGGTCACCGCGCTGGCGCCGTCCTCGGCGGGCACGCCGCTGGCCGACGCGGTGCTCAACGGCAACACCTTCGAAACCTCGCTGGGCTGGCTGCTGGGCTACAAGAACGATGCGGTGCGCATGCAGCAGGTCGGTCACATGGCCACCTACAACGCGCAGAACCTGTACGGCACCGCAGGCCGCCCGGCACTGCCCAAGCCCTTCCGCGCGGTGGTCGGCAGCGATGTCGAATCGGCTGTGTGGGACAGCAACAGCTACTGCGGCGGCTACGCGGCCAACGTCGGCCTGGAGTTCACCCAGAACTGGCTGTCGTCCTGCTCGGACGGCTTCCTGGAATGCAGCAGCCAGAAGGCGGCGGGCAGCCTGTGGTTCACCGACAAGGCGCGCACCCAGGGCGCCGAGCCGCTGAGCCACAACCAGAGCCGCCGCGAGTGCTTCGGCCTCGGCACGATCCTGCGCAACGACCTGACCCAGTGAGGGAGATGACCATGAAGATCCATTCCACCCTGCTGGCCGCGGCCGTACTGGCCGCACTTGCTGTCGCGCCGGTGCATGCCGCGCAGGCGCTGCGTGCCGCCGCTGCCGGTGACCAGGTGCCCGCGTCACTGGTGGCCGCGCCGCTGCCGGCCGATGACAGCGAGCGTGTGCCGCTTGCCTTCGCCTGGGCGCTCGACCCGGCGCAGCCGCTGCAGGCACCAGGCGCCTACGCCGCGGTCAGCCGCAGCTACTGGCAGCAGGTCGACGCCGCCGAGCTGCAACGCGGCCTGGACCTGCCGCTGACCGCGCCGGATGCGGTGATCCAGGTCAGTCCGGGCGCCGGTGCCCGCGCGCTGCCCGCCGACGCCCTGCAGGTGCGCGATGCGGCCGGCCGCACCAGCGTGGCGCGCAGCGTCGATGCGCGGCAGCTGCAGGCCGCGGGCATGGCGGTGAACGATGGCAGCAGCATGCTGCGCACCGGTGCCAGCAGCGCAGTGGGCGCCTACCGGCTGCAGAGCGCGCAGGCGCAGGGCCGCTACGTGGTGCAGGTGCTGGAACCCAACAGCCCGGTGCGGCTGGAAGTTCAGGCCAATCAGGCGCAGGTACTGGCCGGCGGCAGCGTGCAGCTGCAGGCCCGCCTGCTGGAGGATGGTGCCAGCACCGCGAAGCTGGCCACGCGCCGCGGCAGCCTGGGCGGTGAAGCCCTGCTGGTGGCACCCGATGGCCGCAGCTGGCCGCAACGCCTGCTGCGCACCACCGATGGCAGCCTGCGCGCGCAGGTGCGCATTCCGGCAGAGGCCAGCACGGTGCAGGGCCTGTGGGAACTGCAGGTGTTTGCCCAGGCCGATGGCGTGCTGCGCGATGGCAAGGTTGCCTTCGCAGTGGCGCAGCCTACGGCACGCTTCAGCGGCCAGGCCACGCCCGATGCGGCCAGCCGCCAGGTGAGCCTGCCGCTGCAGGTGGCCGCCGCGGGCCGTTACGAGGCGCGCGGCACGCTGTACGCCACCGGCGCCGATGGCCAGTTGAAGCCGGTGGCACAGGCGCATGCGGCGGCGTGGTTCGAAGGTGCAGGCCGTGGCGTGCTGGTGCTGCCGTTCGACCAGGCCGCGCTGCCGGCCGGCTTCGGCGCACCGTATGAGCTGCGTGACCTGCAGCTGCAGGACCAGAGCCGGATGGCGCCGATCGAATCGCGCGCGTTGGCGCTGCGGTTCTGAGCAGAACGTGGCGGGCCGGATACACCGGCCCGCCGCACCGGCATGACATGACCGCGGGGTAGAGTCGACTGTTAGTCGACTGCCCTCCCAACAGACCGCGAGAACCCCGCGCTGCGCGCGATAGTCGACTAACAGTCGACTCTACCGCCGTCCCGCCGTCCCGCCGGATTACCCCGCGTACGCGGTCAAGACCCCATTCTGTTCCACCACGCTGATCGCACCGCCAAACACCGCCGACAGCGGCTCGTCGCGCAGCAGTTCCTCGCGGGTGCCATCGGCCAGCACGCGGCCATCGCGCAGCAGCACCACCCTCTCGATCTCGGGAATCACTTCCTCGATATGGTGGGTGACCAGCACCAGGGTGATGCCCTGCTGGGCCAGCACGCGCATGGTCGCCACCAGCTGCTGGCGCGCCACCAGGTCCAGGCCGGTCGACGGCTCGTCCAGCAGCAACGCCTGCGGCCGGTTGACCAGGGCGCGGGCGATCAGCACGCGGCGGGTCTCGCCGGCCGACAGTTCGGCATAGGCACGCTCGCGCAGGGCCAGCGCGCCGGTCATCGCCAGCGTCTCGCCCACCCGTGCCCGCATGTCCGCCGTCACCTCGCGGAACGCCGGCACCACATAGCTGGCGAAGAAGCCGGACAGCACGGCCTGTTCCACGGTCAGGCCCGGCATATCGGACAGGTTGCTGCTGAGGTCGCCGGTGACGATGCCCAGCTGCGAGCGCAGCCGATCAACCTGCCAGCGGTTCTGCCCCAGCACCTTCACCGCAACCCGCCCGTCGGCCTGGGCCAGCGGGTACAGCTCGCGGGTGATCAGCTTGATGAAGGTCGATTTGCCGCAGCCGTTCGGGCCCAGCAGCGCGGTGTGCTGGCCCTGGGCGATGCGCAGGCTGAGCCCGTGCAGGACCTTCACCTGTCCGCGGACCACGCTGGCGTGGTCCAGTTCGATCAGCGGGGGCAGCGCCCCGGTGGACGGGGCAGCGGTAACGGCATGGGCGCGCGGATCAAGGCTCGACAACTCAGGTCCCCAACTGTGAACGGTGGCACTTTATGACGGTGCACGAACACCGCCGCGAGGGTGCAGTTTGCAACTTAAGCGCCCATCATGTCTGCCATCCCCGCGTCGATCTGGAGTGCCGCCATGCCCGATGCCCTGATCTCCCTGCTCACCGGTGGCGTGCTCGGCCTGGGCGGCTGGGCCATGCTGGCGGTGCTGCTGGTATTCACCCAGCTCACCATCTTCTCGGTCACCTTGTACCTGCACCGCAGCCAGGCCCATCGCGGGGTCGATTTCCATCCGGCGGTCGCACATGTCTTCCGCTTCTGGCTGTGGCTGACCACCTCGATGATCACCCGCGAGTGGGTGGCCATCCACCGCAAGCACCACGCCAAGGTGGAAACCGAGGATGACCCGCACAGCCCGGTCACCCGCGGCATCGGCAAGGTGTTCTGGCATGGCGTGGAGCTGTACCGCGAAGCCCGCGGCATGCGTGCGGACATCGATCAGTACGGCCGCGGCACGCCGGACGATGCCATCGAGCGCCACCTCTACACCCCGCGCGCCACCCTTGGCCCGGTGCTGCTGCTGGTCATCAACAGCGTGCTGTTCGGCCTGCCCGGCGTGGCCCTGTGGGCGATCCAGATGGCCTGGATTCCGTTCTGGGCGGCGGGTGTGGTCAACGGCCTGGGTCACTGGTGGGGCTACCGCAACTACGAGTCGGCCGACACCTCCACCAACCTGACGCCGTGGGCGTTCTGGATCGGTGGCGAGGAACTGCACAACAACCACCATGCTTTCCCCAGCTCGGCGCGCTTTGCGATGCGCCGCTGGGAGTTCGACATCGGCTGGAGCGCGATCCGCCTGCTGCAGGCACTGCGCCTGGCCAAGGTGCTGCGGGTGGCGCCAGCCATGGACGTGCGCCCGAACATCGCCGTGCCCGATGCAGAGACCCTGAAGGCGCTGCTGTCGCACCGCTTCCAGGCAATGACCGATTACCAGCGCAACGTGTTCATGCCGGCCCTGCGCGAAGAAGCCACCCAGGCCGGGGCCAAGCTGCGCCGCCTGCTGCCGCGCCGCCTGCGCCGGGGCCTGGTCAACGATGGCCGCTGGCTGCAGCCGGACAGCCGTGCCCAGCTCAGCGAATGGGTCGCGCAGCGCCCGCGCATCCGCACCCTGGTGGAGTACCGCGCGCGCCTGGCCGCGCTGCTGGAAGCCCGCGGCCATGATGCCGCCGAGCGCCTGCGCCACCTCCAGGCGTGGTGCCACGAGGCCGAGGAAAGCGGCATTGCCGCCCTGCAGGCCTACGCCGCGCGGTTGAAGGGCTACACCCTGGTGGGCGCATGAGGGAGCTGCTGGTTCCGCTGCTGTGCCTGCTGCCGCTGGTCGCCTCCGCGCAGGTCGCCGACACCGCCACTTACCTGCAGCGCATGGACAGCGACGGCGACGGCAAGGTCAGCGAAGCCGAGTACGTGCAGTGGATGCTGTATGCCTTCGACCACATGGACCGCAACGGCGACGGCGTGCTGACCGCCGACGAACTGCCGGGTGGCAAGGGCAGGCCGATCACCCGCGAACAGCAGCGCCAGGTGATCGTGCAGCGCTTCCACAAGCAGGATGCCAACGGCGATGGCTACCTGGATGCACGTGAACTTTCTGCGCCGCCACGCTGAATCTGCAGTTCCGCGATCGCCGGTAGCGCCGGGCCATGCCCGGCGAGCGCAGGGCGCGGGCGAAAGGCCCGCCGCCGGGCATGGCCCGGCGCCACCGGTCGGTGACGGATCGCGCGGTGCGCCGGCGTAGAATCAGCCCATGCCTGAACTGCCCGAAGTAGAAACCACCCGCCGCGGCCTGGCGCCGCATCTGGAAGGCCGCCGCGTCCATGGCGTGATCCTGCGCCGCGCCGACCTGCGCTGGCCGATTCCGCCGGAGGTGGCCGATCTGCTGCCGGGGCAGCGCATCGACGCGGTGCGCCGGCGGGCCAAGTACCTGCTGCTGGACACCGCCGTGGGCAGCGCCGTGCTGCACCTGGGCATGTCCGGCAGCCTGCGCGTGCTGCCCGGCGACACCCCGCTGCGCACCCACGACCACGTGGACATCAGCCTGGACAACGGCCGCCTGCTGCGTTTCAACGACCCGCGCCGCTTTGGCAGCCTGCTCTGGCAGCCGGCCGGTGAGGTGCATCCGCTGCTGCAGGGGCTGGGCCCGGAGCCGCTGGACGAGGCCTTCGACGGCGATTACCTGTTCGAGCGCGGCCGGGGCCGCAGCGCCCCGGTGAAGACCTTCCTGATGGACCAGGCGGTGGTGGTCGGGGTGGGCAACATCTACGCCGCCGAAAGCCTGTTCAAGGCCGGCATCAGTCCGCTGCGTGAAGCCGGCAAGGTCTCGCGCGAACGCTATCGTCGGCTGGCCCGCGAAGTGAAGGACACCCTCGGCTATGCCATCACCCGCGGTGGCACCACCCTGCGTGATTTCATCAGCCCCGATGGTGCTCCGGGCTACTTCGAGCAGGAACTGCTGGTCTATGGCCGCGACGGCCTGCCGTGCCCGCAGTGCGGTCGCCCCCTCAAGCACGCGATGATCGGCCAGCGCGCCAGCGTGTGGTGCAGCCGCTGCCAGCGCTGAATCTCTTCATGCAGCGCACACCGGCAGCGCTATAGTCCGCTCAGCATCCGCTGCGGGGGGACGTTGCGATGGACGAAGGACCGGATATCACCGTCTGGCTGGACGCCGCGCGCGGCGGTGACCGCACGGCGCTGGACCGCGTGCTGACCACGCTGTACCAGGAGCTGCACGGAATGGCCCGGCGCCAGTTGGCCGGCCAGCAGGGACGTACCCTGGACGCCACCTCGCTGGTGCACGAGTCCTACCTGAAACTGCTCGGCAGCCGCGGCGCGGCGCGCTTCGAGGACCGCGCGCATTTCTTCGCCTATGCCGCCTCGGCCATGCGCAGCGTGGTGGTCGACTACGCGCGCAACCGGCTGGCGCGCAAGCGCGGCGGGGACCTGAAACGGGTGGCCGAGATTCCCGAGAACAGCAGCAGCGGCGTGCGCCTGGACGAGGACCTGCTGGCCCTGGACGTGGCCCTGGAGCGCCTGCAGGCGGTCGATGCGCACCTGGCACGGGTGGTCGAGCTGCGCTATTTCGCGGGCCTGTCCGAACAGGAGATCGCCGAACTCAGCCAGCGCTCGGAGCGCAGCATCCGCCGCGACTGGCAGAAGGCGCGGCTGTTCCTGCTGGCGGCGATGCGCGGCGACTGAGGCGCGCAGGCCGACCATGGATGCCGCGCGCTGGCAGCTGCTTTCGTCCTGGCTGGACCAGCTGCTGGAGCTGGCCCCGGAGGCGCGGCAGCTGCGCCTGCAGCGCCTGGCCGAGCACGACCCGACCCTGGGCCGCGACCTGGAACACCTGCTGCTGCAGGAGGCCGACAGCCAGGAGTTCATGGCCCAGCCGCTGTGGACTGCGGCGCCCCCCGGGCGCGCGGGCAGCCAGGTGGGCCCCTACCGCCTGCTGAGCTCGTTGGGCGAGGGCGGCATGGGCGAGGTCTGGCTGGCCGAGCGCTGTGATGGCCTGTACCAGCGCCAGGTGGCGCTGAAGCTGCTGCGCAGCGGCGTGGCCGACCCCGGGCTGCGCCAGCGCTTCGGCCGCGAACGGCAGATCCTCGCCCGGCTGCAGCACCCGCACCTGGCCCAGCTGCTGGATGCCGGCGTGGACCAGCATGGCCAGCCCTATCTGGCACTGGACTACGTGGAAGGCGAGCCGATCAGTGATTACTGCCGGCGCCTGGAACCGTCGCTGGAAACGCGCCTGCAGCTGATGCTGCAGGTCTGCGCGGTGGTCAGCCACGCCCACGCCAACCTGGTGGTGCACCGCGACCTGAAGCCTTCCAACATCCTGGTCCGCGCCGACGGCACGGTGAAGCTGCTGGATTTCGGCATCGCCGCGCTGCTCGACCACGACGCCGCCGATGCCACCCACCCGCCCACCGAAGTACGTGCGTTCACCCTGCACTACGCCGCGCCGGAACAGGTACGCGGCGAGGCGGTCACCACCCTCACCGACGTCTATTCGCTGGGCGTGGTGCTGTTCGAAGTGGTTACCGGGCACAAGCCCTACCGCCTGCGCCGGCACAGCGATGCCGAATGGGAGCGCTCGATCCTCGACGTGCAGGTGCCGCGTGCATCGTCACTGCTGCTGCGGCTCGCCGACCAGCCCGGCGCCGCGCGGCGCGCGCTGCAGCGTCAGGCCCGGCAGCTGCGCGGTGACCTCGACGTGCTGCTGGAAAAGGCCCTGCAGAAGGATCCCGCGCAGCGCTACGCCTCGGCCGAGGCGCTGGCCGGCGACCTGCAGAGCTACCTGCAGGGCCGGCCGATCCAGGCCCGGCCGCCCGGCGTGGGCTACCGCGTGAACAAATACATCGGCCGCCACCGCTGGGGCGTGGCGCTGGCCTCGGTGGCCGTGCTGGCCCTGCTCGGCACCACCTCCATCGCGCTGTGGCAGGCGCGCCAGGCGCAGGTGGAAATGGCCCGCGCGCAGGCCATGCAGGATTTCACCGTCAGCCTGTTCGACAAGGCGGCCAGTGAGCGCCACGGCCATTTCGACGTGCCGCAGCTGCTGGCCACCGGGCAGCAGCGTGGCGAGGCCGAACTGGCCGACCAGCCGCTGGCGCTGGCCGAGCTGGAAGGCGTGATCGGCCGCCTGCGGATCGGTCTGGGCGATTACCAGCTGGCCCTGCAGACCCTGGACCAGCAGCGCCGGCTGCTGCAGCAGGTGGATGAAGTACCACCGGCCCTGCAGCTGGAAGCGGTGACCCAGCGTGGTCGCGCGCTGCGCATGCTGGGCCGTGACCGCGATTGCCTGGCGCACCTGCAGCCGCTGCAGCCGTTGGCTGCCCGCGAGGCCGATGCATTGCCGGCGACGGTGGCCGAGTTCCACAGCCAGCTGGGCCGCTGCCAGGCGCAGCTGGGCAACGCGGACGCCGCGCGTGCCTCGTTCGAACAAGCGCTCGCCCTACGCCACCAGGGCATCGGCCAGCGCTTTGGCCGCGCCGAGTCGCTGGCCGACCTCGCCGGCCTGGATGCCGGCGCCGGGCACCTGGCTGCCGCGCTGGCCGGTTACCAGCAGGCACTGGCGCTGCTGGACCAGCCGGCCGATGGCCGCAGCCCGCAGGTGATCGGTCTGCACCGCCAGCTGGGCGAGGTGCTGGCACGCCAGGGCCAGACCGAGGCGGCCGCCACCGAACTGGAACTGGCCTGGCAGGCGGCACAGGATGCCTGGGGCCCGCGCCATCCCGAGGCGCTGGTGGTGCGCCGCGCGCGCGCGATGCTGGCCCTGCAGCGCGGGCAGGGCGAGCACGCCGGACAGGAACTGCAGCAGGTACAGGCACAGCTGCTGGCCGCGCTGGGCCCGGCCCACCGCGAGGTCGGCCAGGGTGAGTTCGCGCTGGGGCAGTGGGCCAGCGATCACGGCGATGCTGCCCTGGCGGCCAGGCACTACGCGCGGGCGGTGGCGATCTGGCGCCAGCCCGACCATATGGCCCTGCTGCCGCAGGCGCTGCTGGCGCAGGCAGGCGCGCTGCAGCAGGCCGGGCAGCAGGACGCGGCACACGCTGCGCTGGCCGAAGCACGCCAGCTGCTGCTGGCCCAGCGCGGGGCACAGGCCCCGGCCCTGCGTGAGCTGGATGCGAGGCTGGCCGCGCTGGCGCAGGCTGAACCAGCCGTACAGCCCTCCGCTGCCCGTTAACGTTTGTCTGCCTATGATGGCCGACCTTCCCCTTGCTTCCGCGCCTGCATGCAACGACGCGACTTCCTCCGCAATGCCTCCCTGGCCCTGGCCGCCTTCGGCCTGCCGACCCTGCCGGCCTGCGCGGCCGGGAAGAGTGGACAGCTCGGCCTGCGCCGGCTCGGCCAGCCGCAGCCGTTCGATTTCGCCACCCTGAAGGGCCAGGCCCGCGCGCTGGCGCAGGCGCCCTACCAGAGCCACAAGCGGGTGCTGCCCAAGCCGCTGGAAGCCCTGGACTGGGACCAGTACCAGTCGATTGGCTACCGCCAGGACCATGCGCTGTGGGCCGACCAGCCCGGCAAGTTCCAGGCGAAGTTCTTCCACCTGGGCCTGTACTTCCATTCGCCGGTGCGGATGTTCGACGTGGTCGATGGCAAGGCGCAGGAACTGGCCTACGACGGTGCGGCGTTCAACTACGGCAAGAGCGGCCTGAAGAACGGCGAGCTGCCGGCGGACCTGGGCTTTGCCGGCTTCCGCCTGAACACCCGCAAGGACGCCGACCGCGACTTCGCCGCCTTCCTCGGCGCCAGCTACTTCCGCGCCGTCGGCAAGGAAGGCCAGTACGGCCAGTCCGCGCGCGCGCTGGCCATCGATACCGGCATGGGCAAGCCGGAGGAATTCCCTGATTTCATCGCCTACTACCTGGAGCAGCCTTCGGCCGACTCGGACACGATCGTGGTCTACGGCCTGCTCGATTCGCCCAGCGTGGCCGGCGCCTACCGCTTCGCCATCACCAACGGCGACGTGCTGCTCATGGACATCGACAGCGCACTGTACCCGCGCAAGGCCATCGAACGCCTGGGCATCGCCCCGTGCACCAGCATGTACCAGGTGGGCGAGAACGACCGCCGCATGGGCTGGGACTGGCGCCCGGAAATCCACGACACCGATGGCCTGTCGATGTGGACCGGCGCCGGCGAATGGATCTGGCGCCCGCTGGTGAACCCGCGCAACCTGCGCTTCAACATGTTCGTCGACCACAGCCCGCGCGGCTTCGGCCTGCTGCAGCGTGACCGCAATTTCGACCATTACCAGGATGACGGCGTGTTCTACGAGAAACGCCCGTGCCTGTGGGTGGAACCGAAGGGCGAGTGGGGCGATGGCTCGGTGCAGCTGGTGGAGATTCCCACCGTGGATGAGACCTTCGACAACATCGTGGCGTTCTGGAACCCGAAGGAAAAGCCGCAGCCGGGGCAGGAGCTGCTGGTCGGCTACCGCCTGTTCTGGGGTGCCGAACCGCCGGCACGCACGCCGCTGGCGCACTGCGTGGCGACCCACACCGGCCTGGGTGGCGTGGTGGGCAAGAAGCGCGAGTACTTCAGCTGGCGCTTCGCGGTGGATTTCGAAGGCGGCGAGCTGGCCAGCCTGATCGACAAGGGCGAGGTGGAGGCGGTGGTGGAAGCCAGCCGCGGCCGGGTGGAGATCGTGTCGGCGCGGCCGCTGCGCGAGATCAAGGGCTACCGCGCGATGTTCGACCTGGTGCCGCCGGAGGGCAGTACCGAGCAGATCGACATCCGCCTGTACCTGCGCAGTGGTGGCAAGCCGCTCACCGAGACCTGGCTGTACCAGTACACCCCGCCGCCGGCGGGCGCGCCGGAGCGCACGCTGTACTGAGTGGTTTGGGATTGCAGGGCTTGCAGCCCTGCACCCGCCGAAGCGGTAGTGCCGGCCGCTGGCCGGCAACCTCAACGTCAAAAGCTGGCTTTCCGTGGGATGGCGGGGTGGGTCCGGTTGAGGGGGACGCCGTAAACCCATCCATGGGGGCTTGGTCGCGCCATCCATGGCGCTCACACCCCCTCAACCGGACCCACCCCGCCTTCGACAGTTCTCCGCGATCTGTCGGAGCGGTGTTCTGTCTGGTGGGTGCCGACCGTTGGTCGGCACGGGCTCTGACCCCAGATGAATTTCGATATCTGACAGATGTGCCGACCAACGGTCGGCACCCACCCACACCGCCCCGCCATCCCACGGAATGCCGCTCCGGCTTTTGACGTTGCCGTTGCATTGAGCAGGTGCAGGGCTGCAAGCCCTGCAGAAGACCCCCTCCTTACAGAGGCAGGGGCGCCTGCGCCGGGTCGATGCGGCCTTCACCACGGGTGATCTTCTTGAACTCGGCACGGCTCACCGACACGTAGCGTTCGTTGCCGCCGATCTCGACCTGCGGGCCGTCCTGCACCGCGTGGCCGTGCTCATCCACGCGCACCGTCATCGTCGCCTTCTTGCCGCTGTGGCAGATCGTCTTGATCTCCTGCATCTCGTCGGCCCAGGCCAGCAGGTACTGGCTGCCCTCGAACAGCTCGCCGCGGAAATCGGTGCGCAGGCCGTAGCACAGCACCGGAATGCGCAGCTGGTCGACCACCTCGCTCAGCTGCCAGACCTGCGCGCGGGTCAGGAACTGTGCCTCGTCCACCAGCACGCAGCCCATCGGGCCCTTGTCGGCCAGGTCCTGGGCCACCCAGAGCTGCAGGTCGCTGTCGCGGTCGAAGGCCATGCCCTCGGCGCGCAGGCCGATGCGCGAGGCAACCACGCCGGCACCGGCACGGTCGTCCAGGCGCGGGGTCAGGATCGCCACCCGCATGCCGCGCTCGCGGTAGTTGTGCGCGCTCTGCAGCAGGGTGGTGGTCTTGCCGGCATTCATCGCCGAATAGTAGAAATAGAGCTTGGCCATCGGCCGATTGTACGCCGCCGCCCCGGCACGCCGAAGCCGTTCAGCATCCCCACCGCTCGCCGGCTGTGGCCGTTACCCGGGCCCGTTACAATCCCCCTCCAATGCACGGTCTGAATCCTCCCCAAGCTGCCGCCGTTCTCCACATCGAGGGCCCCCTGCTGGTGCTCGCCGGTGCGGGCAGCGGCAAGACGCGCGTGATCGTCGAGAAGATCGCCCACCTGATCAGCTGCGGGCGCTATCCCGCGCGCCGGATCGCGGCGATCACCTTCACCAACAAGTCGGCCAAGGAAATGCGCGAGCGCGTGGCCAAGCGTCTGCGCGAGCAGGATGCCGACGAGGTGACCATCTGCACCTTCCACGCCCTGGGCCTGAAGTTCCTGCAGATCGAACACGCCGCCGTCGGCCTCAAGCGCGGCTTCTCGATCTTCGATGCCGATGATGCCGCTGCGCAGATCAAGGATCTGATGTCCGGCGCCAAACCCGATGACATCGAGGACATGAAGAATCTGGTGTCGCGCGCGAAGAACGCCGGCCTGTCGCCCGAGCAGGCGATGGCCGCCGCGCGCAGCAACCGCGAGAAGGAAGCGGCCAGCGTCTACGAGCGCTACCAGCTGCGCCTGACCGCGTTCAATGCGGTGGACTTCGACGACCTGATCCGCCTGCCGGTGCAGGTGCTGGAAGAGAACCCGGACATCGCCGTGGCCTGGCGCGAACGCATCGGCTACCTGCTGGTGGACGAATGCCAGGACACCAACGATGCGCAGTACCGGCTGCTCAAGCAGCTGGCCGGCGACAAGGGCAACTTCACCTGCGTGGGCGACGATGACCAGTCGATCTACGCCTGGCGCGGCGCCAACCCGGAGAACCTGCAGCAGATGGGGCGCGACTATCCCGCGCTGGAAATCATCAAGCTGGAGCAGAACTACCGCTGCTCCAACCGCGTGCTGCGCGCTGCCAATGCGCTCATCGCCAACAATCCGCACGAACACCTGAAGAAGCTGTGGAGCGACCAGGCCGACGGCGAGCGCATCCGCGTGTGGGAGTGCCGCAACAGCGAGCACGAAGCAGAGAAGGTCGCCGCCGAGATCGCCTTCGTGGCGCAGTCGCGCAAGGTGCCGTGGAGTGATTTCTGCATCCTGTTCCGCGGCAACTTCCAGTCGCGGCCGCTGGAAAAGGCAATGCAGCTGCTGCGCATTCCCTACCATCTGACCGGCGGCACCATGTTCCTGGAGCGCCAGGAAGTGAAGGACACGCTGGCCTGGCTGCGGCTGCTGGTGAACCCGGACGACGATACCGCGTTCATGCGTGCGGTGCAGTCGCCCAAGCGCGATGTTGGCGCCGGCACGCTGGCCAAGCTGGCCGAGTTGGCACAGGAAAAAGACATCCCGATGGCGCATGCCGCCGAGTCGATCGGCGCGCTGCAGCAGCTGCCGCCGCGCGCGGCCAACAGCCTGGCGCGCTTCACCGACATCCTGCGTGACCTGCGCGCGCAGACCCGGCAGATCAGCTCCGGCGACATGATCCGCAAGGTCGCCAAGGAATCGGGCCTGCTCAGCGAGCTGCGCCAGCAGGCCAAGGAAGAGGCCAGCTACCAGCGCCGGGCGAACAACATCGAGGAACTGGCGCAGTGGTTCGAGGGCGGCCCGCGCGGTGCCACCGCGGCCGACCTGGCCGGCCAGCTGGCGCTGCTCTCGCGCAGCGACAAGGACGAGGGCGGCAACCAGGTACGCATGATGACCATGCACGCGTCCAAGGGCCTGGAATTTCCCTACGTCTTCATCGTCGGCTGCGAGGACGGCGTGCTGCCGCACCAGGTCAGCCTGGACGAAGGCAACCTGCAGGAAGAGCGGCGCCTGCTGTACGTGGGCATCACCCGCGCGAAGATCCAGCTGTGGATGAGCTACAGCAAGCTGACGCGCAAGTTCGGCGAGCATGTGCGGCTGAAGCCGAGCCGGTTCTTCGAGGAGATTCCGGCCGAGGAGATTCAGCGCGATGGCGCGGACCCGGTGGCCGATGCTGCGCGGAAGAAGGAGCGCGCGACGGCGGGGTTGGCGGCGATCGAGGCGCTGTTTGATTGAGCGGAGTGCAGCTGTAGAGCCGAGCCCATGCTCGGCTGATCCGTCGATGCGCAAGCCGAGCATGGGCTCGGCTCTACAATCGGCCTATCCCAGCGGAGATCCTCGCGTGCATCCCATCGAAAGCGAACGCCTGCGGCTGCGCCGCATCGAGCCGGATCGGGATGCGCTGCCGATGCTGGCACTGCTCAATGATCCCGGTTTCATGCGCTTCATCGGTGACCGCAACGTGCGCAGCGAGGAGCAGGCGCGGGAGTACATCGCGCTGCGGGTGCTGCACAGCTATGCGCTGAACGGCTTCGGCATGTACGCGATCGAGCGCCTGGCCGATGGCGCGTGGCTGGGCAACGCCGGCCTGGTGCGGCGCGATGGCCTGCCGGGGCCGGATATCGGCTATGCGGTGCTGTCCGAATTCGCGGGGCAGGGCTACGCCAGCGAGGCGGCGCGGGCAGTGTTCACGCATGCGCGCTCGCAGCTGGACATCGAGGATCTGTACGGCATCACCGACCTGGACAACGTGGCCTCCGGGCGCATCCTGCTGGGGCTGGGCATGCACGAACGCGGCGTGATCCAGCTGCCGAACGTGGACAGCGCGAGCCGGTTGTACGCCACGCCGGGGGCGGCCGAGGTTTGATTGTGGTGGGTGCCGACCGTTGGTCGGCACGATTCAAATGCAGTGCCGACCAACGGTCGGCACCCACCCCCTCAACCGCCGCGCAGTTCCGCCAGCTGCGCCTGCAGCTCGGCCACCGCGGCTTCCAGCTGGGCCACGCGCTCGGCCAGGCCGGGGTCGGCCGCTTCGCTGCTGCCACCGCCGCTGCTCGCGTACTTGGCGGCCAGTGCCGCACCGTCCACCTCACCGCACAGCAGGTGCATGTAGCGGTCCTCGCGCTGACCGCTGGCGCGCGGCAGCACCACCAGCAGGGCGCGCTGCTGCAGGCGC
Source organism: Stenotrophomonas sp. SAU14A_NAIMI4_5 (assembly GCF_003086795.1). Lineage (NCBI taxonomy): Bacteria > Pseudomonadati > Pseudomonadota > Gammaproteobacteria > Lysobacterales > Lysobacteraceae > Stenotrophomonas > Stenotrophomonas sp. SAU14A_NAIMI4_5. The sequence goes on from NZ_CP026003.1 coordinate 120,189, forward strand.
TCGATGGCGTGGCGGGCTTCGTCCACATCGGTGAAGCGGTACAGGCGCTCGCTGCGGGTGACCAGCTCGCCCAGGGTCTGCGGCCCGCGCAGCAGCAGCATGGCCAGCAGCACGGTCTGCTGCCGCGTCAGGTCCAGCGCGCCCTGCAGGCGGTGCTCGTAGCGGTCGGCGCGCGAGGAGAAGTGCTGGCGGGCCAGGCCCAGCGTCTCCAGCTGGCGCAGGGCATGCTGCACGCTGCCGGCATCGACGTTCATCACCGGCTCGCGGGCGGTCTTCTGGTTGGCCGCCGACTGCGCGGCGTTGACCGTCAGCGGGTAGGTGTCCGGGGTGGTCGCCTCCTTTTCCACCAGGCAGCCCAGCAGGCGGGCCTGGACGGCATCGAGCAGGGGGACGTCGGGGGTCTGGACGGGATCGGTCATGGCGGCCTCCGCAAGGCAACGGGTCAACCCCGAAGCATAGCCGTGCCACGGTCATCTTTGCCGGTAAAATGGCGGGGTATATCTGATTGCCGGTGAATCCTGATGCGTCGTCCCGTTTCCCTGTCCCTGACCCTGCTCGCCACTGCGGCGATCGGCCTGTCTGCCTGCAAGCGCGTCGATGCGCCTGCCGCCGAGGCCCCCGCCCCCGACGCCCCGGCCGCGGCCGCCAAGGCCGACGGTGCGCTTGATGCGACCGCCAACGACAACCTCAATGCCGTGCTGTGGATGCAGCGCGCGCAGGAGTACAAGGCGATCACCGAACAGACCTACCGCGCCGCCGCCGACCACCTGGACGCCGCGCTGAAGGAAGCCCACTGGGACGCGCTGGTGCCGGAAGAACGCGGCAACGCGGCCAAGGGCCTGAAGCCGGCCGTGGTGCTGGACGTGGATGAAACCGTGCTGGACAACTCGCCCTACCAGGCGCGCCTGGTGCGCGACGGCAAGGAATACGACGAGCTGACCTGGGACCAGTGGGTGGCCGAGAAGAAGGCCAAGGCCATCCCCGGCGTGGTTGATTTCGCCAAGGCCGCCAACGCCAAGGGCGTGACCCTGCTGTACATCTCCAACCGCGCCGTGCACCTGAAGGACGCGACCCTGGCCAACCTGCGCGAGCAGGGCCTGCCGGTGGCCGACGACAGCGTGTTCCTCGGCCTGGGCACCGTGGTCAAGGACTGCGAGCAGAACGGCAGCGAGAAGAACTGCCGCCGCCGCCTGGCCGGCCAGCAGTACCGCGTGCTGATGCAGTTCGGCGACCAGATGGGTGACTTCGTGGAAGTGACCGCCAACACCAACGAAGGCCGCGATGCGCTGCTGCAGCAGTACCACGACTGGTTCGGCGAGCGCTGGTGGATGCTGCCGAACCCGACCTACGGCGGTTTCGAGCCGGCCCAGTTCAACAACGACTACACCCAGTCGCGCCAGGCCCGCCATGACGCCAAGCGCGCTGCGCTGGATTACGCACCGTGAGCCGCGTACCGCTGCCGCTGCGCGATGACGAACGGCTGATCTTCGCCCTGGACGTGCCTGACCGCGTGCAGGCGCTGGAATGGGTCGATCGCCTGGGCGACAGCGTGGCGTTCTACAAGATCGGCATGGAACTGCTCGCCTCCGGCGAGTATTTCCAGGTGCTGGACGAGCTGGCCCGCCGCGACAAGCGCGTGTTCGTCGACCTGAAGTTCTTCGACATCCCGGCTACCGCCGCGGCGGTCATCAAGCGCCTGTCGCAGTGGCCGGTCAGCTACGCCACCATCCATGGCTGGCACCCGGCGATGATGGAGGCCTGCGCGGCCGCCAACAGCAGCGACATGCGCCTGCTGGCGGTGACCGTGCTGACCTCGATGGGGCGCCCGGACCTGGCGCAGATGGGCATCGACCGCGAGCCGGTGGACGTGGTGGTCGAGCGCGCGCTGGCCGCCCAGGCCGCCGGCATTGATGGCGTGATCGCCTCCGGCCAGGAGGCCGGCCCGATCCGTGCCGCCACCGGCGCCGGGTTCTCGATCGTCTGCCCGGGCATCCGTCCGGGTGGCCCGGTCGGCGATGACCAGAAGCGTACCGTCGGCGTGGCCCAGGCCTTCGCCGACGGCGCCGATGCCATCGTGGTCGGTCGTCCGATCCGCCTGGCCGCCGATCCGCAGGCGGCTGCGCGGGCCATCCAGCAGGAAATCGCGTCGGCTCTGGCTGCACGCTGATCCGGCCGGCGCTGCCGGTCACACCGCAATACCGAACGCCATCCCGCTCCGTGCGGGATGGCGTTCGCATTTGTGCGCCCGGCGCTGTCGCAGTCGACCCCGCAGCGAAGAACCGTGCGCGCGGTCGCACTGGATCCGGATGTCCCTCCCTCCCAATCGATGTACCGGCGCCGCTCGCGGCCGTGCCGGTTCCAATCATCCAAGAGGGAGTACACGGATATGTATCGCAGCACCTCTGCAGTTCTTGCCGGCCTGTTGCTGGCGTTCGCGGCACCCGCCTTCGCCGCATCGCAACCGCGCGAAACGCCGCGCATCATCGGCGGCGAGGACGCCCAGCCGGGGCAGTACCCGTTCATGGTCAGCCTGCAGGGCCTGGCCTTCGGCGACACCGATCACGACCGCCACTTCTGCGGTGGCACCCTCATCTCGCCGTCGTGGGTGCTGACCGCCGCGCACTGCGTGCAGGGCAATTCGCCCGCCGGCCTGACCATCATCGGCAACCTCACCGCGCTGTCCACCGATGCCGCGCCGCGGGCCTCCAACGTCAAGGCCATCCATATGCATCCGGCCTTCAACAGCGGCAATTCGCTGGAACACGACCTCGCCCTGATCCAGCTGGACGCGCCGCTGGCCGACGCGCAGCCGGTGACCCTGCGCCTGCGCCCCGACGCCAGCTACCTCAAGCCGGGCCGCGACTTCACCGTGATCGGCTGGGGCACCACCGAGGAGGGCGCCGACACGTCGCCCACCCAACTGCAGACGGTGCAGGTGCCGTTCGTGCCATTTGCCGAGTGCCAGCAGGCCTACGCCGGCGAGCTCGCGCGGGGCAAGGTCATCTGTGCCGGGCGCGAGGGCCTGGACAGCTGCCAGGGCGATTCCGGCGGCCCGCTGATGCTCAAGCTGCGCGACGGCTGGACCCAGTTCGGCATCGTCAGCTGGGGCGAGGGCTGCGCGCGGTCCGGCTACCCCGGCGTTTATGCCCGAATCGCCGAAAAACATGCCGTAGATTTCATTGAAGCGGTCTGGCAGAAGGATTGATTCAATAAAATCAAATATTTAAGTCATGTTACATGACGTATTGCCTTAACTTCGGAGGCGGCGTAGCATCGCCGCCATCCGGTCCCTGGGCCGGAGATGTGCCACAACTGTCCACCGGCCTCGCGCCGGTTTGAAGAGCCTGCGATCCCTGTGATCCGGGCTCTTTTTTTATCGCCGGGGTCGGATCCCTTGCGCGCGCGAAAGGGCTCTGACCCCGCCGATCGGCCCCCTTTCCTGGCGGAACCGTGACCGCACGGCTTGCCGCTGTCACCTTGCAGGCCGCAAGATGCGGGCCGGTACGGGGAGTCCGATTGCATGAGCCTGGCAGTGCGAGGAAGGTCCGCGCGTGGATGGGGGCTGGCAGCCATGGTGCTGCTGGCGGTGGCGGCGTGCCGCCAATCCGGCAGCGACCCGGCCAAGCCGGCGGCCGAGCCGGTGGCGGCGGTGCAGGCCATGGCCCAGCGCCTGGTCGAGGATGACCTGGTCGGCTACGCGCGCCTGTCGGTGCCGCCGGGCCAGTACCAGCGGCTGCAGCAGGCCTGGACCGACGGCCACAGCCAGTGGCCGCTGGGCGAACTGCCGCTGGGTGACCAGATGCTGCCGATGCTGGCCGCGCTGCGCGAGCCCCAGGCCGCCGCCCAGCTGCAGCGCAGCTTCGACCGCCAGTTGGCCGGCCAGGCCAGCGCGGTGCGCCAGGCGGCGCAGTCGATGGGCAACTTCGGCGTGCAGTATCTGCGTCACCAGAAGGGCTACACCCCCAGCCAGCAGACGCATTACATCGCCCTGGTCGAAACCCTGGCCGGTTGGGCACAGGGCGCGCCGATCAGCGACCGGGCCCGCGCCCGCAGCAGCATCGCCGCGCTGGTCGAGGCCGCCGCCAAGGTCGGCTTCGACAACGAGGACGGCCTGCGTGCAGCCGGCATGGAGGGCAGCCTGCAGCAGCTGGCGCCGTTCCTGCACACCGTCAAGGCCGTCCTGGCCAGCTACGGGCTGGGCGTGGACGACGCCCTGCGCAGCCTGCGCGGGGAGCTGCTTTCGGTGGAAGGCGACAACGCCCTGGTCCGCATGGAATACGAGCTGGCCGGGCGCACCCTGCAGCTGCAGCTGCCGCTGAGCCGGCGCGAAGGCCACTGGTACCTGACCCGCACCCTGGCCGATACCGATGCCCTGCTGCGCAAGGCCGATGCGGCCCGCGCGGCTGCCGCGCCGGAGCCCGCAGAGGCCCCCGCCGCCGGCGGGGAAGCGGCAACCACGCCGCCTAAGCCATAATGGCGCCGATGTCGAAACAGAACCCGCTGCCGTTCCCCGGCGAAGAACCCCAGCAGACGCCCGCCGATCCGGCCGCGGCGTCTCCCTCGACCGGCACCGGCCCCAATCCGGTGCCGCCGCCCGCGCACGCCCGTCCCGCTGGCCGTCGCCCCTTCTGGGCGCGCCTGCTGGGCCGCCTAGTCGAGCCGTGGCTGGCGCTGAAGATCGAGCCGGAGGACCCGGGCCAGTACAACGACGGCCGCCCGGTCGTGTATGTGCTGGAAGACTACGGCCTGTCCAACGCGCTGATCCTGGACAAGGCCTGCCGCCAGGCCGGTCTGCCCTCGCCGCTGGTGCCGCTGGCCGGTGACCCGACCGGCCGCAAGCGCGCCTACCTGGCCCTGTCGCGGCGCAGTTCCAGCAATTCGCTGATCCCTGAACAGCGCGGCGCCAAGACCCACTCCGATTCGCTGGCCAAGGTCCTGCAGGCGCACCGCGTGCGCGACGACCTGGACGTGCACCTGGTGCCGGTGTCGATCTTCGTTGGCCGCGCGCCGGACAAGCAGAGCGGCTGGTTCGCTGTGCTGTTCTCGGAAAACTGGGCGCTGGTCGGCCGCTTCCGCCGCCTGCTGGGCCTGCTGCTGAACGGCCGCAGCACCATCGTGCGCTTCGCCCCGCCGATCTCGCTGCGCAGCACCGTGGACGAGGGCCTGGAGCCCGAGCGCACCGTGCGCAAGCTGCAGCGCGTGCTGCGTACCCATTTCCGCCGCATCCGTGAATCGGTCATCGGCCCCGACCTGTCCACCCGCCGCCTGCTGGTGGACCAGGTGCTGGCCGCTGAACCGGTGCGCGAGGCGATCGCCGCCCAGGCCAAGCGCGACAACTCCAAGCCGGCCGACGCCTGGAAGAAGGCGCACGCCTACGCCTGGGAAATCGCCGCGGACTATTCCAGCCCGGTAGTGCGTTCGGCCAGCTTCATGCTCAGCCACGTGTGGAACCGCATCTACGCCGGCGTGCTGGTGCACCACCTGGACAAGTTCAAGGCCGCCGCGCCGGGCCACGAAGTGGTGTACGTGCCCAGCCACCGCAGCCACATGGACTACCTGCTGCTGTCCTACCTGCTGTACGACCGTGGCATCGTGCCGCCGCACATCGTGGCCGGCATCAACCTGAACCTGCCGGTGGTCGGCACCCTGCTGCGCAAGGGCGGTGCGTTCTTCATCCGCCGTTCGATCCGCGGCAACGCGCTGTACTCGGCCGTGCTCAGCGAATACGTCGCGCAGCTGGTGGCCGGTGGCTATTCCATCGAGTACTTCGTCGAGGGTGGCCGTTCGCGCACCGGGCGCCTGCTGCAGCCCAAGGGCGGCATGATCTCGATGACCCTGCGCGCGTTCCTGCGCCAGCCGCGCAAGCCGGTGCTGTTCCAGCCCATCTACATCGGCTACGAGAAGCTGATGGAAGGTGGCAGCTACCTGGACGAACTGTCCGGGCGGCCGAAGGAGAAGGAGTCGATCTGGTCGCTGCTGTGGGGCATCCCGAAGGTGCTCAAGCAGAACTACGGCCAGGTGGTGGTGAACTTCGGCGAACCGATCGCCCTGAACGACGTGCTGGCCGAGAAGGCGCCGGAGTGGAACGGCGAGGCGGTGCCGGAGGACGAGAAGCCGTCGTGGCTGTCGACCACCGTCGACACCCTGGCCGACCGCATCCAGGTGCGCATCAACGGCGCCGCCGACGTCAACCCGATCAACCTGCTGGCGCTGGCGCTGCTGTCCACGCCCAAGCACGCGATGGGCGAGGCCGACCTGATCGCGCAGATCGAGCTGTGCAAGACCCTGCTGGAAGAGATGCCGTATTCGGGCCGGGTGACGGTGACCCCGCACTCGCCGGAGCGGATCATCGCCCACGCCGAGGAAATCAACGTCCTCACCCGCATCAAGCACCCGCTGGGCGACGTGCTCAGCGTCAGTGGCGATACCGCGGTGCTGCTCAGCTACTTCCGCAACAACGTGGTGCACCTGTTCACCGCCTCGTCGTGGGTGGCCTGCTGCTTCCAGAACAACCGCCGCATGAGCCGCACCGGCCTGGTCCGCCTGGGCCGCACCGTGTACCCGTTCCTGCAGGCCGAGCTGTTCCTGCCGTGGAGCGAGGACGAGTTCGCCCAGCGCATCGAGCAGACCATCGACGTGTTCATCCGCGAAGGCCTGCTGCAGCAGGTCGCCGACGATGACGGCGGCATGCTGACCCGCAATACCGGGCAGACCGACGAGGTGTTCCGCCTGCGTGCCATCGGCCATTCGCTGCAGCAGGCGTTCGAGCGTTACTACATCGCCATTTCGGTGCTGGTGAAGAACGGCCCGGGCACGCTCGGTACCGCCGAGCTGGAAAGCCTGTGCCAGCAGGCCGCGCAGCGCCTCAGCCTGCTGTACGCGCCGGCCGCGCCGGAGTTCTTCGACAAGTCGCTGTTCCGTGGCTTCATCCAGAAGCTGCGCGAGCTGCGCCTGGTGTGGCCGGACGAGAACAGCAAGCTGTTGTTCGACGACCGCCTGGACAGCTGGGCCAAGGATGCCAAGTTCATCCTCGGCCGCGAACTGCGCCACACCATCGAGCGCGTCAGCCCGGAAGCGGCACGCCCCGACGAGCCGACGCCGCAGGCATGAGCCGCCCTGGCCGGTGGATCAGCCCCGCGTGGCTGCTGCCGGCCATGCTGCTCGCCGCGGTGACGGCCCAGGCCGCGCCGGCCTGCGTGGAGGACACCCTGCCGGGCCGGCTGGCCGATGCACCGGTGCGCCTGTGCGTGGACGCCACTGACGGCAGCGCGCCGCGCTACACGCTGTGGCTGGCCGATGCCGAACGCATCGCCGGCGAGGAAGACGCGGTGGTCGGCACGGGCCTGCAGGGGGACTGGTACGGCCACCCGCTGCGCCTGCACTGCCGCGCGGAGGGCGCCGTGCGCCGCTGCGACCTGAGTGTCGACGGCGAACCGGCCTGGAACGCCGACGTGGTCATCCCGAACGGGTAACGCCCCGACACGGTAGCGCCGGGCCATGCCCGGCGATGGATCCACGCCACGCGTGGATGGGCCCCCGCTTACGCCGGCTCGTCCGGAATCTGCAGGCTCTCCAGCTTCGCGATGCAGTCCTTCAACTGCAGCTTGCGCCGCTTCAGCCGTTTCGACTCCAGCTCGTCCTCGCCATTGGCGGCCATCCGGGTGATCTGTTCATCCAGCACGCGGTGTTCGGCGCGCAGGGCGACGAGGCGTTCGACGATCTCGGCGGGGCTGTAGGTATCCACAGCCTCCGAGCATACACAGCGCCGATGACCATCGGGAGAGGGCAACCCCGCGCCGCGGCCGACGCCGGTCCCAAGCCGGTAGAATGGCAGCCATGAGCGCCGTGATTTCCCTGCCCGATCCCTTGCCGCGTGCGCCTGTCGCACCGCGCGTGGGCCCGCGCGCGGAACACCCACTGGGCCGGCGCCTGCGCCGCCAGGTCGGCCAGGCCATTGCCGATTACGGCATGATCGAGGCCGGCGACAAGGTGATGGTCTGCCTGTCCGGCGGCAAGGACAGCTACACCCTGCTGGACCTCCTGCTGCAGCTGCAGAAGAAGGCCCCGGTGCCGTTCGAGCTGGTGGCGGTGAACCTGGACCAGAAGCAGCCCGGCTTCCCCGAACACGTGCTGCCGGAGTACCTGGCCAGCCTGGGCGTGGCGTACCAGATCATCGAGCAGGACACCTATTCGGTGGTCAGCCGGGTCATCCCGGAAGGCCGCACGATGTGTTCGCTGTGCTCGCGCCTGCGCCGCGGCGCGCTGTACAACCATGCCGAGAAGCACGGCTTCACCCGCATCGCGCTGGGCCACCACCGCGACGACATGGTGGCCACCTTCTTCATGAACCTGTTCCACCACGCCAAGCTGTCGGGCATGCCGCCGAAACTGCGCAGCGACGACGGCCGCCACGTGGTCATCCGCCCACTGGCCTACGTACGCGAGCGCGACATCGTCGAGTACGCCCAGGCACGTGATTTCCCGATCATCCCGTGCAACCTGTGTGGCAGCCAGGAAAACCTGCAACGCCGCCAGGTCGGGCTGATGCTCCAGCAGTGGGAAAAGGACCATCCCGGCCGCATCGACCAGATCGCCCGGGCCATGGGCCAGATCCACCCCTCGCAGCTGGCCGATGCCAGTCTGTTCGATTTCATGGCGCTGGGCCGTCGCGACGAGGCACCCTTGTCCGATGCCCATGCCTGGCTGGCCGGTTCACCGGCCGATGCCGACGCAGCACCCGAGACGCCCGCCCTTTAAGGTGGGACGCCCTTCCTCTTCGCCATCCGGAATTCCATGTTCTTTCGCAACCTGACGTTCTTCCGCTTCCCGACCACCACCGATTTCTCCGAAGTGGACACCCTGCTGCCGCACGCCCTGCTCAAGCCGGTCGGTGCGCTGGAAATGAATTCGCGTGGCTTCATCTCGCCCTTCGGCCGCGAGGAGAAGGAACTGCTGTCGCACCGCATCGCCGAACACCTGTGGCTGACCGTGGGCGGCGAGGACAAGATCCTGCCGGCGGCGGTGGTCAACGACCTGCTCGAGCGCAAGCTGGAGGAGATCGAGGAGAAGGAAGGCCGCCGCCCCGGTGGCCGCGAGCGCAAGCGCATGAAGGACGACCTGCTGCATGAACTGCTGCCGCGCGCCTTCGTGAAGTCCTCGCGCAACGACGCCTTCATCGACCTGCAGCACGGCTACGTCGCGGTGGACACCTCCAGCCGCAAGACCGGCGAGTACTTCATGTCCGACATCCGCGGCCTGCTCGGCAGCTTCCCGGCGATGCCGCTGAACGCCGAAGTCGCACCGCGCTCGATCTTGACCGGCTGGATCGCCGGCGAGCCGCTGCCGACCGGCCTGAGCCTGGGCGAAGAGTGCGAGATGAAGGACCCGGTGGAGGGTGGCGCGGTGGTCAAGTGCCAGCACCAGGAACTGCGCTGCGACGAGATCGACAAGCACCTGGACGCCGGCAAGCAGGTGACCAAGCTGGCGCTGATCTTCGAGGACAACCTGTCCTTCGTCATCGGCGACGACCTGATCGTGCGCAAGCTGAAGTTCCTCGACGGCGCCCTGGACCAGCTGGAGCATGCCGACGAAGACGGCCGCCGCGCCGAGTTCGACGCCCGCTTCGCCCTGCAGAGCGCCGAGATCCGTCGGCTGTTCCTGCTGCTGGAAGAAGCCTTCAAGCTCAGCAAGGCTGACTGAACAGGCACTGCGCGGGCCGCCGGTCATCCAGCGGCCCCGCGCAGCGCTATGCTGGGCACATGAGCCGCCTGCTGCGCCGCCTGATCAGCCCGACCCCGCCCGCCACCGTGCAGCGCGACACCGTCCGCCTGCGCCTGGACGATGCCGAGATCGAGGTGCTGCGCGTGCGCGATCCGCGCGCGCGACGCATCAAGCTGAGCGTGGACGAACGCGGCGCGCGCCTGACGTTGCCGCCGCGGGCCAGCCTGGTGATGGGCGAGCGCTTCCTCGAGCAGCACCGCGACTGGCTGGCGCTGCAGCTGCGCGTCTACCAGGACAACGGCCTGCCGGCACCACTGCAGCCGGGCGAGGACGGCCTGCTGCCGCTGCGTGGCGAGCTGCTGCCGGTGCGCTGGCAGGAAGGCCGCTTCGCGCGCCTGGAGATCGACGAGCACGGCGCCTGCGTGCAGTGGCCGACCCGTGCCGGCGACGCCACCCTGCGCCGCCTGCTGCGTGAGTTCTACGAAGCACAGACCCGCGCCGACGTCGGCCGCTGGCTGCCGAAGTACCTGCCCGGCCTGCCGCGCGCACCCAGCCGCGTACGGCTGAAGGTGATGTCCTCGCAATGGGGCTCGCTGGCACCGGACGGCAGCATGGCGCTGGACCTGGCGCTGGTGCTGGGCCGCCCGGAGGCCTTCGAGTACGTGCTGGTGCACGAGCTCTGCCACCTGATCCAGGCCAACCACTCGCCCGCGTTCTGGCAGGAAGTGGAACAACGCTTCCCCGCGTGGCGCGAACAGCGCGATTACTTCCAGCTTGAAGGCCGGCGCCTGAAGGCGATGCTTCGCCAGCTGCTGTAACGGTAGAGCCGAGCCCACGCTCGGCTGACGCGCGAAGCGCGGCCAATAACGGTTCACCGTCAGGCGGCATCCACCTGCATGTCCACGTATTCCGACAGCCCCCGGCAGGCCAGCAGCAGGCTGTCCCTCGCTCCATCGCCCAACTGCTGGCTGATGTCGCCGCTCACACGGACACGCTCGATGGCATGCGCCAGCTCCAGCAGGAAGGTCAGCCCTGCACTGGCACGCTGGATGCGGGACAAGGCCACGCATTGCCCAGGGGAACGACCTGTGCGCTGCAGTGGCTGACCATCCGCGCCCTCGCTCTGGCCGATGCGCTGCAGGCTGCCCAGCAGCGAGATGCTGTCGGCGGTCTGGTTGGCGGCCAGGGTGGATTCCAGCGGCTGGGCGATTTCGTTGGGCAGCTGATTGGCAGCCTCGCCCAATGCGGCGAACAGGAAGGGATAACGATGGGCGCTCATGGCGGTCTCCTGTGCATGTTGCAGAGAGAGCCACCCCGCAGCTGCGGAGGTGGCGGACGATGCGTGGCTCCAATACCGGTGATCTGAAGGAACCCGGCGGGCCGAAGCCCTCCACGCACCGCCCGCCATGGAAATGCAGACGGATTGCCAGCCGGCGTCGCCCACGGTGAATGAGCGACGCCAGCTGACAAGCGTAAACAACCTTCAGATCAGAACGGGATTGGAGTCCCGCGCCACCCGTTGTCGGTGGCGCAGAATGATTTGCATGCAGCGCCCGTGCTGCCAATGAGAATTGTTGGAAAGTTCGAAAAGTTTGCAGATCACCGCAGGCTTCCGCCTGTGAACGAACCCGCCCGCGAACAAGCGAATCGCGACATCGCGCAGCGCAGCCGAACGCAGTGCGTAGAGCCGAGCCCACGCTCGGCTTACGCGCCAAGCGCGGGGTGTTCAGTCAGCCCGACGAGAAGCAGCCGAGCATGGGCTCGGCTCTACAGGAGCGCGCGCAGCGCAGCCCACCCCGCCCTGCCACGCCACAACGCCAGTCGACTGACAGTCGACTCTACCGACCGTTGGCCGCAATCAAGACCGGGCTGCGCGCAACGCCGCCGCCGCCGCCCAACGCGCCGCCACCCGCGGTGCGGTAATGCACACCGCCTCGTCGGTCACCGTCGTCACCGCCCGCTCCAGCAGCTGGATATCGGCCTCATGCTGGCGCGCCACATGCGGATCCTCGAAGAAGATCGCGCGCTGGCAACGACCCTCCAACACCCGGTCGGCAATCTGCGCATCGCCGCCCATCGGGCCGCTCTGGTAGCGCGTCACCCACGGCGTATCGGTGGGCCAGCCGCGGCTCCACGCCAGCTCGTTGAGGCGCTGGCCGGTGGTGCCGGTGGCCACGCGCTCGCCGAAGCGGGCCAGCACATCGAAATGCTCGTCGGCGAAGGCCAGCATCGCCGGCTTCATCGCATCGTGGGCGATCAGCGCCAGGGTCTGTCCTTCGAACGCGTGCAGGTCATCAGCACCGGCATCGGCGGCCAACCCGGCGTGGACGCGTTCGATCTCGATCCAGTCGCGCGCGGTGGCCACGGTCGAAATGAACGGCTTGCCGTGGATCACGCACTGACGCTTGAGCGCGGTCGCCTCGGGGAACACCGATGACGGGTCGACCGGATCGATCAGGTAGATCGCGCCATCGAGGGTGCGTTCCGGTCCCATGCCGACCACTTCGGCCACCAGCTTCATCAGGCCGCCCTGGCGGCCGTAGGGATAGCGATGCAGGCCCGCATAACCGGACAGGAAGCCGTTGCGCTCGATCGCGTCGTGGGTACGGCCGACCGCATGCAGGGACACGCCCAGCTCGCGCAGGCCCGGCTCGCTGGCACGCAGCCAGCGGAACAGCGCGGCACGCGCGTCATGGTGGTGCAGGCGGTTGGCGGCCAGGCCGATGCGCATCGCGGGCGTCCTCAGTGGTGGAAGCGGCAGTGTATGTCGCTATCAGTATCACTGGAGCGTTTTGCAATTTTCCTCATTGTCGCTGCGGGCCGCGTCGCTAGCGTGGCAGGTGGCCGCTGCTTCGTGCAGCCTGCGGCCTGAGGAGTAATCGTGAGTGTCGCTGCTTGTCCTGATGTCGCCGCTGCGCGCCGCCGCTGGCGGTGTGGCGGCGTGCTGCTGGCCCTGCTGGCGGCGCTGCCGGTGCGCGCCGATGATTGCAGCGGCCCGCTGCGGCTGGTGCATGCTTCGGCACCGTCGTCGGTGCCCGCCGGCCAGGCCGGGCCGGTGCATGGGGGCATCGCCGCGATGCTGGCCGCGCTGCGCACTGCAGAGCCGACGCTGCAGGTGCAGCCGGTGGCCGCCGATCTGCTCGGCGAGGGCCAGCTGCCGCCCGGCACGCAGGCCGTGCTGGGCTGGTCGCGTGGGCAGCTGCCTCTGGCGTGGCCGGCCAGCGCCACCTACCTCGAGATACCGCAGGTGATCGTGCGCCGCCGCGATGCCCCGCCCATCCTCGACCTGGGCGGCCTGCGCGGGCAGACCGTGGCCACACCCGATCCGGCATCGCTGTCGCCCCTGCTGCAGCGGCAGGCGCCCGGCGCGCTGCTGCTGCCACCGATGGCGGTGGACACCGCCCTGCGCCTGCTGGTGGCCTCGCAGGTGGATGCGGTGGTGGCCAACCTGGTCGACGTCGAGCGCCTGCTGCGGGAGGGCAACGACAACGCGCTGCAGGTCGCCGCGCCGGCCGGCTTCGACGATGCCCTGGTGCTGGCCACGACGCCGGCCTGCCGGCACTGGCTGGGCGTGTTCGATCCTCAGCTGGCACCGCTGTCCAGCGTGCGCGGCATTGCCTTGGCCACACCGGGCAAACCTGCATCGAGGTCGACGGACATAGCGATGCCGCCGTGGCTGCGCGGCCTGGCGGCTGCCTTGCTGGCCCTGCTCGGGCTGGGCCTGGTGCATGCCCTCGGCTACTGGCGGCTGCATCGCGAAGCGCAGCGCCGCCGTGCCCTGCAGCAGCGTCTGCAGGAGGTCAGCGCGGGTCTGCCCGCAGTGGTCTATCGGACCCGGCGCAGCGCCACGGGTGAGTACAGCGTGCTCTACCTGACCGGCGACGTGCAGGCGCTGTTCGGCATGAGCGTGGACACCGCGCGCGTCGAGCACTGGCGGCTGCTGGCGGCCGTACACCCGGACGACCGCGGTCCGGTGATGGCCCATGTCGATGCGGCGGCGCTGGTGCGCGGGCCGATCGACGTCACCTTCCGCGCCCGCGGGCGGATGGGCTGGCGCTGGGTGCGTTCCCACGGGCGGCCGGTGGCCAGCAGCGACGGCGATGGCAGCAGCGTCGAATGGACAGGCTATTGGATGGACGTGACCGAGGCGCAGATGCGTGCGGCCACCTTGAACGACGCACGGCGCGAAGCCGAGCAGGCGGTGGTGGCCAAGGCCCACTTCCTGGCCAGCATGAGCCAGGAGATCGGTGCGCCGATGAACACCCTGATGGGCATGCTCGATGGCCTGGCGGGAACGCCTCTGGACGCGCGCCAGCGCCAGCTGCTGGCCACCCTCGACGAGGCGGCCGTCATGCTGCGGCAGATCCTCGACGAGGTGCTGGACAGCGAGCGGCAGCGCGGTGGCGGCCGGCCCTCCCAGGCGGTGCCGACCGATCTGGCCGCGCTGCTGCGGGGCGTGCAGCGCCTGCTGGCGCCGCTGGCCGCCAGCAAGGGCCTGCACCTGCACTGCGTGCTGGACCCGGCGCTGCAGGCCGGCTCGCTGGTCGACGGCCTGCGCCTGCGGCAGATCCTGTTCAACCTGGCGGGCAACGCGCTCAAGTTCACCGCGCATGGCGGGGTCGAGCTGCGCCTGCAGGTGCTGCGCCAGGCGGCGGCCGGCCAGCATCTGCGGCTGCAGGTGGCCGACACCGGCGTGGGCATCAGCCCGGCGCGGCAGCGGGCGGTGTTCGCGCCTTACACCCAGGCCGAGGCCTCGACCACCCGCCGCTTCGGTGGCAGTGGCCTGGGTCTGGCCATCTGCCGCGAACTGGCCGCCGCGCTCGGCGGCGAACTGCAGCTGCACAGCGTCCCCGACGAGGGCACCACCGTCAGCCTGGACCTGTACCTGCCTGCGTGCGACGCCCCTCCAGCGTCGGCGCCACAGGCCGTACAGGCCCCGACGGCGGCCGGCTCAGTGCGCCAGTAGGCGCACGATGCTGGCGGCGGCGTCGCGGCCTTCGGCCACGGCGGTCACCACCAGGTCCGCGCCGCGCACCGCATCGCCACCGGCGAACAGGCGCGGGTGCGAGGTCTGGTACGGCAGGCGGTCCTTGCCACCGGCGACGATGCGGCCATTGGACTGGCCTTCCACGCCGTGCTCGGACAGCCACGCCGGCAGCGTCGGCGAGAAACCGAACGCGATGATCACCACGTCCGCTTCCAGCAGCGATTCACTGCCCTCGATCGGCACCGCGTTCTGGCGGCCATTGGCATCGGGCTCGCCGAGGCGGGTCTCGACCACGGTCACGCCGATCACTTCGTCATCGGCACCGGCCTCGATCGACAGCGGCTGGCGGTTGAACAGGAAACGCACGCCCTCCTCGCGCGCATTGGCCACTTCGCGCGCGCTGCCGGGCATGTTCGCCTCGTCGCGGCGGTAGGCGCAGGTCACCTTGGCTGCGCCCAGGCGCACCGCGCTGCGCACGCAGTCCATGCCGGTGTCGCCGCCGCCGAGCACGACCACGCGCTTGCCGTTGAGGTCGGGCAGGGCGATGGTGTCTTCCCAGCCGGCAATCGGCCGGCCCTTCGGATCATCGCCGCTGACGATGCGGCTGTTCTGCACCAGGAACGGCAGCGCCGGCAGCACGCCCTTCAGGTCCTGGCCGTCCAGGCCACCATCGGTGTAGCGGTAGGCGCCAGTGCCGACGAACACCGCATCGTGGCTGTCCAGCAGCTGCTGCACGCTGACATCGCGACCGATCTCCACGCCCAGGCGGAACTGCACGCCCATGCCCTCCAGCACCTCGCGGCGGCGGTGGATCACGTCCTTGTCCAGCTTGAAGCTGGGGATGCCGAACTGCAGCAGGCCGCCGATCTGTTCGTAGCGGTCGTAGACCACGGCGGTGATGCCGGCGCGCGCCAGGCGGTCGGCACAGGCCAGGCCGGCCGGACCGGCACCGATCACCGCCACGCTCTGGCCGGTGGGCTGCACCGCGTCCAGATCGGGGCGCCAGCCGCTGGCCAGCGCGGTATCGACGATGTACTTCTCCACCGCACCGATGGTCACCGCGCCGAATTCCTCCAGCGTGCAGCTGCCTTCGCACAGGCGATCCTGCGGGCAGACGCGGCCGCACACTTCCGGCAGCGGGTTGGTGCTGTGGCACAGGGTGGCGGCTTCGTGGATGCGGTTTTCCTGCACCAGCTGCAGCCACTGCGGAATGGCGTTGTGCACCGGGCACTTCCAGCTGCAGTACGGGTTGCCGCAGTCCAGGCAGCGGCCGGCCTGGTACTGGGCGTCTTCCTTGCCGAACTTGCCGTACAGCTCACCCCAGTCGCCGGAGGTGCGCAGTTCGACCGGGATGCGCTGCGGCATGGTCCGGGGCAGATCGAGGAACTGGAATGCTTGCTTGCGGCTCATGGCTGGCTCTGTGGTTTTTGCGGTAGCCGGCCAGTGGCCGGCACTACGTGATCCTGGGTTGCCGGCCAGCGGCCGGCACGACCGTTACGCGGCGCGTCGCAGGGTTTCAGTCAGCGACTCGATGCTGGCGGCCTTCGGTTTGACCAGCCAGAACTTGCCGATGTAATCGCGGAACTCATCCATGATCTGCTGCGCCCAGATACTGCCGGTCAGCTCGCGGTGGCGGCCGATCAGGCGGTGCAGGTGCTGACGGTAGTTCTCGAAGCCCTCGGCCGATACGCGGTGGATGTCGATCAGCTCATGGTTGTAGCGGTCGACGAAATCGCGATCGACGTCCAGCACGTAGGCCAGGCCACCGGTGAAGCCGGCGCCGAAGTTCAGGCCGACCTTGCCCAGCACCAGCACCACGCCGTCGGTCATGTACTCGCAGCAGTGGTCACCGGCACCTTCCACCACCGCCAGTGCGCCGGAATTGCGCACCGCGAAGCGTTCGCCCGCGCGACCGGCGGCAAACAGCTCGCCACCGGTGGCGCCGTACAGGCAGGTATTGCCGATGATGGCGGTGCTGCGGGCCTCGAAGCGCGCGCCGCGCGGCGGACGCACCACCAGGCGGCCGCCGGCCATGCCCTTGCCGACGTAGTCGTTGGCTTCGCCTTCCACTTCCAGGTGCAGGCCGCCGACATTGAACGCGCCGAAGCTCTGCCCGGCACTGCCGCGGAAGCGCAGTTCCAGCGGTGCTTCGGCCATGCCCTGGTTGCCGTGCGCGCGGGCCACGGCACCGGCCAGGCGGGTGCCGATGCTGCGGTCGGTGTTGTGGATCAGGAAGCGGTGCTCGCCACCCTGCTTGTGCTCGATGGCCGGCGCCAGCAGGCCGTCCATCTGCGTGGCCAGGCTGTCCGGCGATTCGTACAGGCGCTGTGCGGCGCAGTGGCTGCCTTCGTAACGGGCATCGGCCAGCAGGCGCGACAGGTCCACGCGCACGCCGTCGCGCGGCGCGGCCTCGATCTGCCGCAGCAGGTCGGTGCGGCCGACGATCTCTTCCAGCGAACGCGCGCCCAGGTAGGACAGCCAGCCACGCACTTCCTCGGCCAGCAGGCGGAAGAAGTTCTCCACGCGCTCGGGCTGGCCGGTGAAGTGGTTCTCGCGCAGGCGGTCATCCTGGGTGGCCACGCCGGTGGCGCAGTTGTTGAGGTGGCAGATGCGCAGGTACTTGCAGCCCAGCACGATCATCGGCGCGGTGCCGAAGCCGAAGCTGTCGGCACCCAGCAACGCGGCCTTGACCACGTCCAGGCCGGTCTTCAGGCCGCCGTCGGTCTGCAGCAGAGTGCGCCCGCGCAGGTCGTTGGCCAGCAGCGCCTGGTGCGCTTCGGCCACGCCCAGTTCCCACGGCACGCCGGCATAGCGGATGGAGCTGACCGGCGAAGCGCCGGTGCCGCCGTCATGGCCGGAAATGGTGATCAGGTCCGCGCCGGCCTTGACCACGCCGGCGGCAATCGTGCCCACGCCGGCATGGCTGACCAGCTTCACCGACACCAGCGCGGTCGGGTTGACCTGCTTGAGGTCGTAGATCAGCTGGGCCAGGTCTTCGATGGAATAGATGTCGTGGTGCGGCGGCGGCGAGATCAGGCCGATGCCCGGCTTGGCATAGCGCAGGCGGGCGATCAGTTCGTTGACCTTGTGGCCGGGCAGCTGGCCGCCTTCGCCGGGCTTGGCGCCCTGCGCGACCTTGATCTGCAGCACTTCGGCATTGACCAGGTATTCGGCGGTGACACCGAAGCGGCCCGAGGCCACCTGCTTGATCTTGCTGCGCCGCGCGGTGCCGTAGCGCGCCGGGTCTTCGCCACCTTCGCCGGAGTTGCTGCGGCCGCCGAGGCGGTTCATGGCAATGGCCAGCGCTTCATGCGCTTCCGGCGACAGCGCGCCGAGGCTGATGGCCGCGGTGTCGAAGCGCGGGAACAGTTCGCTGGCGGGGGCGACCTCGTCCAGCGGTACCGGCGTGGCCGCCGGCACCAGTTCCAGCAGGTCGCGCAGCGCCGACGGCGGCCGTGCATGCACGGCATCGCAGTACTGCTGCCACGCACGCGGGTCACCGCTGCGCGCCGCGCGCTGCAGGGTGGTCACCACGTCCGGGTTGTACATGTGGTACTCGCCGCCGTGCACGTACTTCAGCAGGCCGCCGACATCCACACCCTGCTGGGCATCCCAGGCCTGCGCGCAGAGTTCGCGTGCATCGGCATCCAGGCGGGCGAAGCCGGCACCACCGATGCGCGAGGCGGTATCGGGGAAGCACAGGTCGACCACTTCCGGTTCCAGGCCGATGATCTCGAACAGCTGCGCACCGCGGTAGCTGGCCACGGTACAGATGCCCATCTTCGAGATGATCTTCGACAGGCCCTTGTACACGCCCTTGCGGTAGCGGCGGCCGATCTGCGACTGCTCGCCGCCCTTGCTGAGCTTGAGGATGCCGCGGCGGCCCAGGTCGAACAGGGTCTGGTAGGCCAGGTACGGGTACACCGCAGTGGCGCCGAAGCCGAGCAGGCAGGCCATGTGGTGCGGGTCGCGCGCGGTGCCGGTCTCGACGATCAGGTTGACGTCGCAGCGCAGGCCCAGGTGCGAGAGGTGGTGGTGGATGGCACTGGTGGCCAGCAGGGCATGCACCATCGGCCGCCCGGCCACCGGATAGCGGTCGGACAGCAGCAGCATCACCATGCCCTCGCGGGCAGCTTGTTCGGCCTCGGCGCAGATGCGCTCGATGCCGGCGCGCAGGCCTTCGTCCTCGCTGTAGGACAGGTCGAGCAGGCGGTTGGCCTGCACGTACTGGTCCATCTTCAGCAGCTGGCGCAGCTTGCGCTGGCTCAGCACCGGCGAGTTGAGGATGACGTGGTTCACCGTCTCCGGGCCGGCATGGAAGATGTTGGTCTCCTTGCCGAGCTGGGTGGACAGGGACATCGCGCAGTCTTCGCGCAGCGGATCGATCGGCGGGTTGGTGACCTGCGCGAAGGCCTGGCGGAAATAGTCGTACAGCGGGCGGCTGCGCTGGCTGAGCACGGCCATCGGCGTGTCATCACCCATCGAGCCGGTGGCTTCCTGCTCGGTCTCGGCCAGCGGCCGCAGCACCTGCTCCACTTCCTCGCTGCTGAGCTGGTACAGCTTGTGGTAGCTGCGCAGGGTGCCTTCGTCGAAGGGCTCTTCCACCAGCGACGGATCGATCAGCTCGGTCTGCAGGTAGGTGACGCCCTGCTGCAGCCACTGCTTGTACGGCGCGCGGCCACGGTTGATGCGGTCGATGGCTTCCGAATCGAGCAGGTCGCCGCGCTTGAGGTCGATGGCGATCATCTCGCCCGGGCCGAGCTTGCCTTTGCGCACCACGCGCTCGGTCGGCACTTCCCACACGCCGGCTTCGGAGGCGACCAGGAAGTGGCGGTCGGCGGTCAGCATCCAGCGCGCCGGGCGCAGGCCGTTGCGGTCCAGCGTACACACCGCATAGCGGCTGTCGCAGGCGACGATGCCGGCCGGGCCGTCCCACGGCTCGCTGTTCAGGCCATGGAACTCGTAGAACGCGGCCAGGTCGGGATCCTTGAACTCCAGCGACTGGGTCGCCGGCGGCACCAGGATGCGCAGCGCCTGGATCAGTTCCATGCCACCGGACACCATCAGCTCCAGCATGTTGTCCAGGCTCTGCGAATCCGAGCCGTGCATGGAGATGACCGGATCGAACTCGGCGATGTCGAAGCGCGGGGTCTTCCACACCTTGCTGCGCGCCTGCGCCCAGCGGCGGTTGCCCTCGATGGTGTTGATCTCGCCGTTGTGGGCGAGCATGCGGAACGGGTGCGCCAGCGGCCAGCGCGGCAGCGTGTTGGTGGAGAAGCGCTGGTGGAACACGATGGCGCTGGAAGCCAGTTCGCGGCGCTGCAGGTCCGGGAAGAAGCGGCTCAGCTTGTCCGGCAGCACCATGCCCTTGTAGCTGATCGCGTTGGGGCTGAGGGTGGTGACGTAGTAATCGGCATGCTCGCGCAGCTGCTGTTCGCTGCGGCGGCGGGCCAGGAACAGGGCCAGCGCGAAGCCGCCGTCGTCCTGGCCGACACCGGCGTCGACGAACACCTGTTCGATGCGCGGCAGCGTATCGCGGGCCAGCTGGCCGCAGACGCTGTCATCGGTGGGCACTTCGCGCCAGCCGGCAACCTTGCAGCCGACCGCTTCCACCTGCGCCTGCAGCTGCGCGCGGCAGGCCTGCGCCGCCTCGGCATCGTGCGGCAGGAACACCAAGCCGGCGGCGAAGCGCGCACCCACGGTGATGCCTGCTTCGCTGGCCAGCAGTTTCAGGAAGGCATCGGGGCGGCGCAGCAGCAGGCCGCAGCCATCGCCGGTCAGCCCGTCGGCGGCGACGCCACCACGGTGGGTCATGCGCGAAAGCGCGGCGATGGCGGTGTCGACCAGTAGACGTGAGGGCTGGTCGTCGAGCTGCGCGACCATGCCGAATCCACAGGCATCGCGCTCGGAGCGCGGGTCGTAAAGCCCTTGGCGGTTGCGGGGGGCCATCTCTACCTCGATGCGAAATGAAATGAGCGGGGACACTCGTGCCCGCTCATTCCCTGGAGCGCATCGTGAGGCCACCGGATGCCTCGACTAAATCATAGTTGCTGCAACGCCGCAATACACGGTTGCGCGTGCAACCAAAACGCCGGCAAACCCTTGCCGGCGTTGGCTTTCACTCAGCCGCAGCGGGCGCCGCTGACCAGGCCCTTTGCGTCCACCTCGATGTTCAGGCGATCGCCCAGGAACTCCATCGTGGCCACATCATTGGGCTTGAGCACGCGCACCTGGCTGGCGGCGGCATCTTCCTGGGCCTGCTTGCCCAGCGCATCGGTGTAGGCCTGGCCGACCAGACTCTGCACTTGGCTGGCATCGCAGGTGCCGGCCGGCGGTGCTTCGGTGGCCTTGCCGGCTTCATCGGCCGGCGCCTTGGCGGCTTCGGCGGCCTGCTGGGCGTGGGCGGTGGCCGAATCCTGCTCGTCCAGCGCTGGGGCCTGGCAGGCGGACAACGCCAGCACGGCCGGCAGCAGCAGGGCGGAGAGCGAACGGGCGCGGATCTGGAACGACATCATGACTCCGGAAGAGAAGGGACCGTGAAGACCCGAGCATAGCCGCGAACCCATCCTCACGTGTTTGTCTTGCGTTATTGACGCGTCGGCTGCACGGCGCTGTCCATGCTGCCAGCCATGCCCACGACCCCCACCCCCGAACAACAGGCCGCACGCGCGGCGGGCCTGCGTTATGTCGATGACACCCAGCCCGGCATCAGCCGACGCCGCGCAGGCAAGGGTTTTGCCTACCGCGATGCTGATGGCCATGCGGTGCGCGATGCCTCCACCCTCCAGCGCATCCGCGCGCTGGCCATCCCGCCGGCCTACAACGCCGTATGGATCTGCGCGCACGCCAACGGCCACCTGCAGGCCACCGGCCGCGATGCGCGAGGGCGCAAGCAGTACCGCTATCACGCCGAGTGGGCGGCAATGCGTGATTCGGGCAAATTCGACCGCACCATCGCCTTCGGAGAAGCGCTGCCTGCCCTGCGCCGCAGGCTCAGCCGCGACCTCAAGCAGCGTGGTTACCCGCGCGAGAAGGTGCTGGCGGTGGTGGTCGCGCTGCTGGCCGACACCCTGGTGCGGGTGGGCAATGAGACCTATGCCAAGGAAAACAAGTCCTATGGCCTGACCACGCTGCGCAACCGTCACCTCGACCTGCTGCGCGGGGGCCGCGTGCGCATGCGCTTCCGTGGCAAATCCGGGCAGCTGCATGAGGTAACCGTGGGCGACCGCCGGCTTGGCACCCTGGTGCGCGGCGTGCAGCAGCTACCGGGGCAGGCGCTGTTCCAGTACCGCGACGACGACGGTGTCGTGCAGCCGGTCGATTCCGGTGCGGTCAACGATTACCTGCGCGAGGTGATGGGCGAGGACTTCACCGCCAAGGATTTCCGCACCTGGGGCGGCACCCTGGCGGCGGTGCAGACCTTCGCCGCCACCGAGTTGCCGGAGCCGTCCAGCCAGCGAGCGCTGGCCAAGGCGCAGCGCGAGGTGGTGTGCCAGGTGGCCGCACGGCTGGGCAATACCCCGGCGGTCTGCCGCAAGGCCTATATCGACCCGTGCGTGTTTGCCGGCTGGGAGCGTGGCGAACTTACCGCGCTGGCAGGCCTGCGCGGACCGCGGCAGTGGGAGCAGGCGACGTTGAAAGTGCTGCGCCGGGCGCGGCGGCTGGCCAAGCGCAGCGGGGCAACGGCCGCGTAGCGTCGAGCGTGCTCGACGGCTGTTACCCGCAGTAGATCGCGGTGATATTGTTGGTGCGGCCGGTTTCAATCGTCAGGCGGTCACCGCCTTCCTGCGCCGCACCCGCCGCCGGATCGGCATTGCCGCTGGCGGTGTTACCGCTGCGCTCGCGGTTGCCGCGCAGAACCTGCACATGCAGGCTGTCGCTGTCCACGCGGGCGCGTTCGATGGTGACTGCCGAGGCAGCCAAGCCAACCGCGCCGCGCACCATGTTGGTGTGGCACTGGCCGGAAATCACGCCATCGATCGGCTGGATCTGGGCAACCGGACTGCTGCTGCAGGCAGCAAGGGCGAAGCAGACGGCGGCGGTGGCAATCGCATGTTTCATCTGGGCATTCCTCGTGTCGTGGCTTGAAGAGTGCGACGACACGCGTGGTGGCGGAATGAATGCCGTGCACGTGATGGACACGGCGCGCTCACTGCCGCTGACAGGCGAGATGGAGAGACTGCACGAGCGGCGCACGCCGCCCCCCGGTAGTGCCGGCCGCAGGCCGGCAACCCCATTCCCCTCCCGAGGAGACCTGCATGGCCACCACCAAGAAGACCCCCGCCCGCCGCAAGGCATCGCCCAAGGTGCGCAAAGGCAGCACCGCGACGAAGACCCCCGTCGAAACCGACCGCCCGCGCGTGGTGAAGACCGCCACCCGCAAGGCTGCCGCGAGCGACCCGCGCGCGGCACGCGTGGCATCGCGCCAGCGGCGCCTGCAGGACCAGGAGAGGGCCAAGGACGCACGCGCAACCAAAAAGGCAACGAAAAAGGCCGCCACCCAGGCCGGCGCACGCCGGCAGCCCGAAACGATGCCGGCGCAGCACCTGGCCAAGCCCGGCCACGAACATGCACTTGAACTTGCGCCGCGCTTCCTCGCCCCGGACTACGTCGGCAGCGGCAAGCTGCAGGGCATGCGCGCGATCATTACCGGCGGTGATTCCGGCATCGGGCGCGCGGTGGCCGTGCTGTTCGCCCGCGAAGGCGCCGATGTCGCCGTGCTGCATCTGGATGAAGCGGAGGACGCGGACATCACCCGCCAGCACGTGGAACGCGAAGGCGGCCGTTGCGTGGTGATCGCCGGTGACGTGCGCGACCCGCGCTTCTGCGACCGGGCAGTGAAGCAGGTGGCCAAGGCTTTCGGCGGCATCGACATCCTGGTCAACAACGCGGCGTTCCAGCTGCATTGCGAGCGCCTGGAAGACCTGGAAGACGCGCACCTGCAGGAGACCCTGCAGACCAACATCGGCGGCTACATCCAGATGGCGCGGGCGGTGCTGCCGCATCTGGGCGAGGGCGCCAGCATCATCAACACCGGCTCGGAAACCGGTCTGTTTGGCAGCAAGGCACTGATCGATTACTCGGCGACCAAGGGCGCCATCCATGCCTTCACCAAGGCGCTGGCCAGTCAGCTGCTGCCGCGTGGCATCCGTGTCAACTGCGTGGCGCCGGGCCCGGTGTGGACGCCGCTGAACCCGGCAGACAAGCAGGCGGAGGACGTGGCCGAGTTCGGCAAGAACAGTGACATGGGTCGCGCCGCGCAGCCGGAAGAGCTGTCGCCGGCCTACGTGTTCCTGGCTTCGCCGGCCTGTGCCAGTTACATCAGCGGGGCCATCCTGCCGGTGATGGGCGGGCCGCACGGTTGACGGGGTGGTAGTGCCGGCCGCTGGCCGGCAGCTATCCTCGGCGCACGCGAACAGAGGATGGGGTGGGCATGGACGGCACCGTTGAATACCTGTGGCTGCCGCCGGACGCCATACCGCCCGAACGGACCCGCTCCCCTTACCGCGCCATTGTTGCTGTCGAAATCGCCGTGGAGGCCGAGTGGCAGGCACGGGTGAGCGACTGGCTGGTGCGCAGCGGTTGCCGCTACATGATGGCCTGGGGCATCGAGTGCAGCGGTTGGGATGATGCGGTGGACATGGCATCGCTGGAGGGCGAGGGCGCCGACGTTGTGATGACCACCTGGCATGAGCGCGACACTCTGGCGGAAGTATTCGCGTTCTGCGCCATTGCCCAGCACCCTATGCTGGAGCTGCCGCACACATTGGTGCTGCATGTGGCTGGGGTGGCCGACCGGGCGCGCGTGCTTGCCGGTGTTCAGGGCGCTGTAGCAGCAGGTGCATAGAGATCGGCGATACGCGGAATGAACCGCTGCGGGTTGGCACCGACCAGGTTGGTCAGCACCACCACCGCCACGCCGCGGTCGGGGTAAACGATGAAAGCCGATCGCGCGCCACCGATGCCGGCAACCTGACGGTCCGGCCCCGCCCGCAGCACCGGCCAGCCGGCGGCCCAAGGGCCGGCCCGGCCGTCGGCGAGCGGCTCGGCCGTCCACATGCGCGTGCGCGCGGGTTCGCCCAGCAGGCGGCCGTCGGCCAGCGCGGCCAGCCAGCGGGCAGTGTCATCGGCGGTGGTCAGGATGCCGCCGCCGGCCCACAGGCTGTTCGGCACGTCGTAGAACCAGTGCGACAGTCGCGGCGGCGTGTCGGCCGCTTCGGTCGAACGTGGCGCCAGGCTGTACATCGTCGCCGCATCGGATATCAGGTCGTAGCTGTCGCCAAAGGTGGTGCGGGCCATGCCGACCTTGCCGAACTGGCTGCTGGCGAGGAAGCGTTCGTACGGCATGCCCGACTGCCGCGCAATGACCCGCGCCAGCAACAGGTAGTTGGTCTGGTTGTAGGCGAAGCGCTGGCCGGGTGCGGCATCCATCGGCCGCGCGGTCACGGCCTGCCAAGCCTGCGCCTCGGTGCCACCGCCCAGCAACCCGCGCTCATCGAGGATGTCCGGCAGGCCCGAGGTGTGCGCGAGCAGCTGGCGCACGCGAACGTTCTGCCATGCTGCCGGCAGCGCATCGAGATAGCGCGCCAGCGGCGCTTCCAGATCCAGCTTGCCCTGCTGCGCCAGCTGCGCGGCCGCCACGCCGGTAAAGGCCTTGGTGGCCGAGTTCAGCGGGAAGCGCGTGCTGCGCGTGGCGGCGACGCCGTTCTCAACGTTGGCCAGGCCGAAGGCTTCGGACAGCACCACCTGGCCGTCCTTGACCACCGCCACCTGCAGGCCGGGGATGCGCGCGTCCTGCATGGTCTGGCGGATCAGGCGGCGTGCCTGCTCGTTGGCGGCATCAGGGCCGGGCGAAGCGGCTGCCACAGGCAGGGCAGCAACGAGTAGGAGCAGGATGGGCAGCGTTGGGCGGAACATGGGCATTCCCGATGGCTTGTCGGGGATCGGATGCGTGGGGCGGGGAAATGGTTTAAGCCCTTCACCCACGCCCTACCGTTCGTCGGCCCATGACTTCCGGGGGGTTGACTACAGCTGTCGTCACGCAGACAGTGACGACACGTGTAGTCAAGGGAGTGGTGTCATGCGTGGCAAGACCATCGGGGACCAGGAACTGGCCCTGCTGCAGTACATCGATGAACATGCGCCGGCCAGTGTCGGCGAGGTCGCCAGTGGCTACGGCGAGGCCCGCGGGCTGGCCCGTTCCACCGTGCTGACGATGATGGAGCGGCTGCGCGCCAAGGGGTATCTTCAGCGCAAGCAGCAGGAGGGCGTCTACCGCTACCAGGCTACCCGTGGCCCGGAGAGCGTGCTGCAGGGCGCCGTGGCCCAGTTCGTCGACAACACCCTGCAGGGCTCGGTGTCGCCGTTCGTGGCCTACCTGTCGCAGCGCCAGGAAGTCAGTGACAACGAGCTGGCCGAACTGGAAGCACTGGTCGCCCAACTCCAATCGCGTCGCCACGAGGGCTGAGCCATGGACACTACGATGCTGATTCCGATGTTGGAGCGCCTGGGCTGGACCAGCCTGCAGACCGTGCTACTGGTGGCCCTGGTGTACGGCCTCTGCCGCGCCTTGCCCTCGCTGTCGGCCAGCACCCGCTGCCGCCTGTGGTGGCTGGTGTCGCTGCAGGCGGTGCTGGGCCTGTTCTGGAGCCAGCCGCTGCAGCTGGCCTGGCTGCCGGCGCCGCAGGCGGTGGCAATGAGCGCCACCGACCTGGCCGCCGATGCGATCCATCCCATGGCGCCGGAACTCTCGGCGAACCTGCTGGCCACCGCGCCGATCGACCAGGCCCACGACATCGCCGCGTCGATCGGCAGCGGCGTATCGCCGATGGCCTGGTGGGCGATGGCGCTGGCCGCGCTGTGGCTGTCCGGCGTGCTGCTGATGGCGTGGCGCACCTTCGGTGAGTGGCGCCAGTGCCGTGCGCTGCTGGCCGCCTCGCACCCCTGCGAAGACGCGGCCCTGGTGCAGGCGCTGCAGCTGGCTGCCGATGCCCACGGCCTGCGCCGCGCACCGCGCCTGTGGATGAGCGAACAGGTGGACGCGCCGCAGCTGGTCGGCCCGCTGCGCCCGGTGCTGCTGCTGCCGGCCGGTGCCAATGCCCTGCAGGGCGATGCACTGGATCTGGCACTGACCCACGAGCTGCAGCACATGCAGCGGCGTGACCTGCAGTGGGGCCTGCTGCCCGCGCTGGCCCAGCATCTGTTCTTCTTCCATCCGCTGCTGCGCCTGGCCGTGCGCGAATACGCCCAGACCCGCGAGGAAGCGGTGGATGCAGCAGTGGTCGGCCAGCACGGTGCCAGCCGCCACGCCTACGGCCGCCTGCTGCTGCAGCTGGGCGTGGCGCCGCAGCCGCACCTGGGCGTGGCCAGTGCCGCGCCGAGCACCACCAGCCTGAAGCGCCGCCTGTTGAGCCTGCAGCCGCGTCGCGCCTGTCCGCGCATCCTCGCCATCGGCCTGACCGCCCTGGTGGTTGCGGTGGGCGTGGCGCCGATGCGCCTGGTGGCCGCCCCGGCACCGCCGGCGCCGCCCGCACCGCCGAAGGTGGTCCCTGCACCGCCCGCACCGCCGGCCGTGCCCGCCGTGCCGGCCAAGGGGGTGCACCTGGTGATGCCCAAGCCGCCGGCACCGCCCGCCGCGCCGTCTGTCCCCGCGGTTCCGCCTGCGCCGCCCGCGCCTCCGGCACCGCCGGCCGAGGATGACGACAGCTACACCACGGTGGGCGAGCTGCACCTGGGCAACGACCTGGAACGTGGCCACGTGCTGATCGACCATGGCCGCAGCTATGCCAGTGCGACGATCGATGACATCCAGCAGGCCCGCCGCGATGTCGGCCGCGACGGCCCGGTGCTGTGGTTCCGCGAAGGCAACAAGCGCTATGCCGTGCGTGATCCGGCCTTGATCCAGCCGCTGCAGCGCGTCTATGCGCAGTCGGCCGAACTGGGCCGCCAGCAGGGCCAGCTCGGTCGCGAGCAGGGCGTCCTGGGGCGCCAGCAGGGTGAACTGGGCCGCAAGCAGGCCGTGCACGCCCGCGAAATCAGCCGTGTGGCGACGCAGGCGGCAAGCCGGGCGGTGCGCGAGAGCGACATCAACCGCCAGGGCGCAGCGGAAGCCGCGAGAGCGGCGCGTGGTGCGGTGGATGACGCCGCGATTGCCCGCCAGGCCGCAGCCGAGGCCCGCCTTGCGATGCGTGAAGTGCAGGCGGTGCAGGACGCGCACAGCCACGACATCAGCGAACTGGCCAACCAGCAGGCGCAGCTGGGCCTGCGCCAGGCCGCGCTGGGCAGCCAGCAGGCGGAACTGGGTGAACGCCAGGCACAGCTGCAGGCGCAGGCCTCGGCACAGGCGAAGCAGGTGATCGCCCGCGCCATGGCCAGCGGCAAGGCCCAGCAGCTCTGATACAGCATGCCGGCCAGCGGCCGGCACTACCAGGAGACGGGGTAGTGCCGGCCGCTGGCCGGCAACATCAACCGCAGCTGGCGCGTTCGATCCGGTTCTGCTCGTCCACGTGCACGGTCACGCGGTCCTGGCGGAAATCCATGGTCACGGCCATGCCCGGCTTCACCACGCGTGCGTTGCGCGCGCCGCTGTCGGCCACCAGCTTCTTGATCGTCGCCTCGTCGGCGGTCTTGCCGGTGAAGGCTTCCAGCGCCTCGGGGCGGCACTCATGCGTGCCCTCGGCGCCCTTGGGCGGCAGGGGGGCTGTGTCGGCGGTGCTGCTGGTGCCGGCATGGCTGCAGGCCGCGAGCGGCAGGATGCTGGCCAGCAGCAACAAGGTCGTAGGGCGCATGGGCACGGCTCCGGTGAAGGGACAACGGGCAGTGTCGCCGCCGCGCGTGTCAGTGGTGTCAACGCCGCCTGAACCCGCGCCTGGCTAGGGCTGCACCAGCGCCAGCGTTTCACGCTCGCGCTGTTCCTCGCGGATCAGCCGCTGCAGCAGCAGGGCCAGGGTCACCACGTCCTGGTGGTTGTGGTCGGCCACGCGGCGCAGGTTCACTGCATCGCCGCCGCGCAGGTAACGCAGCCACGCCGCAGGCGCTTCCGAACCGGGCAGGTCATCCTCACGCACCACGCGCAGCAGCTGGCGTTCGATGGTGGAGAGCTTGCAGTTCTCCCAGCTGCCGCGATAACGCCGGCGCGTGGGGTACAGCAGGTCCACATGGTCCAGTGCGGTGATCGGGTCGCGCTGTCGGGCCAGCCGGTAGCGGGCCTTCAGCAGCGACGCATCGTAGCTGCAGCCGTTGTAGCTGCAGAACACGGTGGACGGCTGCAGCCAGCTGGCGAAGGTGGCCAGCATCGCGTCCTCGGCGGCCATGGTGGACATCAGCAGCTGGCGGATGCGCAGGCCTTCGCCGCGCTGCGGGCAGGCATGCCAGTCGGCGGCGCCGATCATGAAGGCGCGGGTGCCGGTGCCACCGGCCAGGCCGGTGGTTTCGGTATCGAAGAACAGCAGGTCGCGCGCGGCCACGTGCTCGCCATCGCGGCGGGCGAAATCCAGCGACAACGGCTGCGCGGGAATCGCCTGCGGCTGCAGTGATTCGATCAGGAACAGGCCCGGTGCGATTTCTTCGCCGGGCAGCTGTCGGTCCTGCGCGCTGGCCCGCACCGGGGCGGCGGTGCCGCGCGTGCGCAGCCCGAGCAGGCGATGCAGGCCGCCTACCTCCGGCCGCCGCAGTGCGGGCGGCGCCGTGGCAGGTGCTGCGGCGCCGGTCGGCTTGTGGCGGATCTCCTGTTCGACCCAGGCAAACACCGAGCGCTCGGCCGCAGGCTGCCGCGCATCGTTGGCGGCCACCGGCGCCGGTGCTGCCGGCGGTGGCTCGGGCGCGGCCGGCGCGTTCGCCTTCGGGTCGCCGGCCTGCTTCCGCAGCAGGCGCAGCTTGTCCAGGCTCAGGCTCACGGTGCCAGCAGCTCCATCGGGTCGCGCGTGGTCACCACCACGTCGCGCACATGCTGGCAGGCCTCGGCATCGAACAGGTCGAGCACGCGCAGCGCCAGTGCGCGCGGCGAGGTGTCATCCTCTTCCTGCGCAGCCAGCACCGGGCCCACGCAGGCCGGGCAGCCGGCCTTGCAGTCGCAGCGCTGCACCAGTTCGCGCGCGCGCTGCACCAGTTCGGCCTGGCGCTGCCACAGCGGCTCGCTGAGGCCGACGCCACCGGGGAAGTTGTCGTACAGATAGACGGTGGGCACGAACTCCTGCAGCAGCTCGACGATGCCGGGATCACCCTCGCCGCCGCGCAGCTGGCCACGGCCGGTCTGGTCGGCGATCGCGAACCACGAACCATCGCCGTTGCCGACCGACTTCTGCAGGTCGCGCGCATCGGCCATCACCGCCACGGTGGCGACGATGTGCAGCGCGTAGGCGGCGCCGAGGAAGCCATCCAGCGCATCCTGCTTGCTGGCGAACGCGCGCAGCAGCAACGCCTGCGGCAGCTGCCACCACACCGCAGTGGTATGCAGTTCCTGGTCGGGCAGGTTCACCGGGCCGTAGCCGATGTTCTCGTGCGTGTAGTAGCGGATCTTCTTGTAGCCGGCCACGCGGCGCACCACGTGCACTTCGCCATGGTGCGAATCGCCACGGCCGGCCACGCCGCCATCGAAACGGTCCAGCACCTTGAGCTTGGTGAAGTCGATGCTGTCGGTGTAGTAATCCACGTGGGTGCGCGTGACGTAGGCCTTGCGGCCCTCCCAGTCCAGCGTTTCCACCTGGTACGGGGTCGACTGCACCATGTGGATCGCACCTTCGTACAGCGTGAGCGCGGCCGCGGAATAGTCGACCTCGGCGATGATC
Source organism: Stenotrophomonas sp. SAU14A_NAIMI4_5 (assembly GCF_003086795.1). Lineage (NCBI taxonomy): Bacteria > Pseudomonadati > Pseudomonadota > Gammaproteobacteria > Lysobacterales > Lysobacteraceae > Stenotrophomonas > Stenotrophomonas sp. SAU14A_NAIMI4_5. The sequence goes on from NZ_CP026003.1 coordinate 150,681, forward strand.
TGCTGGCGGCCATCGCTGCGGTCGACCACCACGAAGTTGCCATCGGCCACCGCACGCAGGCTGACCGCGTTGGCCGGGTAGCTGTCGGCGATCCATTCCCAGCGCTCGCCTTCGCGGTGGATGACCTCGGTTTCCGCCAGCGCTTCCAGGAAAACTTCCGGATCGATCGGGCCGAAGCCATCGCCGACCCGGAACGGCAGCTCGAAGGCCGCGCAGCGGATGTGGTCGAACAGGATCAGCGGCTGGTCCGGCGCGATGCGCGCGTGCTCGGGCGAGGCCTCGGCGAAGAAATCCGGATGCCGCACCACGTACTGGTCCAGCGGCTGCGAGCTGGCCACCATCACGCCCAGCGCGGGCTGCTGGCGGCGACCGGCGCGGCCGAAGCGCTGCCAGGTCGCGGCCACGCTGCCGGGGTAGCCGTTGAGGATCACCACGTCGAGGCTGCCGATATCCACGCCCAGCTCCAGCGCCGAGGTGCTGACGATGCCGTCGATGTTGCCCGCGCGCATCGCACGCTCGGTCTCGCGGCGCTCGGTGGGCAGGTAGCCACCGCGGTAGGCGCGGATGCGCGGCGGCTTGCGCGGATCGTGGTCGAAGATGTCCTTCAGGTATTTGGTCAGCACTTCCACCATCAGGCGCGTCTGCGCGAATACCAGGGTCTTCAGCCCGGATTTGATCGCGATGCGGGCGATGCGGTTGCTCTGCGATCGCGCCGAGGCACGCAGGCCCAGGTCCGGGTTGATCACCGGCGGGTTCCACAGCAGCACCTGCTTGGGGCCGCTGGGCGCGCCGGATTCGGTGATGGCGGTGACCGGCGCCTCGATCAGTGCTTCGGCATGCGCCTGCGGGTTGCCGATGGTGGCCGAGCACAGGATGAACTGCGGTTGCACGCCGTAGAACGCGCAGATGCGCTTGAGCCGGCGCAGCACGTTGGTGACGTGGCTGCCGAACACGCCGCGGTAGGTGTGTACTTCGTCGATGACGATGTAGCGCAGGTTCTCGAAGAACTGCGCCCACTTGGTGTGGTGGGGCAGGATAGCCTGGTGCAGCATGTCCGGGTTGGACACCACGATGTCGCCGTGCAGGCGGATGGCCTGGCGCGCATCGCCGGGCGTGTCGCCATCGAAGGTGAAGGCCTTCACGCCGAGATCGCCGGCGCGGTTGAGTTCGAGCAGCTCGGCCACCTGGTCCTGGGCCAGCGCCTTGGTCGGGAACAGATACAGCGCCTTGGCCTTGTCCTGCATGGCCGCGCTGACCACCGGCAGGGTGTAGCACAGCGACTTGCCGCTGGCGGTGGGGGTGACGATGGCTACGTGCTCGCCGCGCTGGCTCGCCTCCCACGCTTCGGCCTGGTGGCTGTAGAGCTGCTCGATGCCGCGTGCCTTCAGGGCGGCGGCCAAGGCCGGTGGCACCGAATCGGGAATGGGTGCGTAGCGGCCCTCGCGGCCGGGAATGGCGAAGCTGCCGGTGATGCGGTCGTGGTAGCGGCGCTGCAGGCGCGCACTGAGCAGGGCGCCATCGCGCGCGGGCAGGCCGTCGCGGGTGGCGAGCTTCTGCTCGGCGTCGGCCGTGCGCTTGGCGAGTTCGTAGGCCATGGAAGAGGGAGCCGGGACGGTTTGCGAGGGGTCACATGGCACCACAGATGGGTCTCAGGGTGTGAGACCGCGTGCCGGGATGCAGTGAACCATTCAGTGCGGCGGCACAGCCATCGCCGGCTGAACGCCGGTACTGCCGCCAACGAAATCTGAAGCCGTGATGCGTATCCTCGGGGACTGGACGCACCAGACAGGGCGATGGCTGTGGCACGACGGGAACTGCAGGGAGCACTTCTGGCCGGCATGATGCTGGCCGCCACTGCGCACGCGCAGCAGGCTGACCCCGTGATCGAACCGCCTGCGGCGAGCGAGGCGCCGGCTGCCGACGCCGCCGCGCCACCGGCCTTGCCCGCGCCGCCGCAGGGCGATGTCACCACGTTGGGTGAAGTACGCGCGATCAAGCCCGAGGACGAGGCGCTGGACCTGTACCGCTTCAAGAACCCGGTGAAGTTCGGCGACAACCGCTTCAGCCGCGACTGGAGCGAGCCGCCGTCGCCCGAGCAGGTGAGCATGGGTGGTGGCTACATCATGATGGGCGTGGTGAAGGGCGTACTGGCGGCGGGTCGCGGTCTGAACAAGCTCACCGGTGGCCCCGACCAGATCCAGGCCGCCATCGCACGGCCGCCGCCGGAGCTGACTCCCGAACAGCAGCGACGTGCGCTGCAGTTCTGCGAGCAGCAGGACGGCTGCGATCCCTCGGTCGGGAAGTAGGCGCGGCACCGCGCATCATGCCGGCCAGGAGGCACGCGGTGCCGGGCGCTGCTTGAGTTCCTCGGCGAAGGCGACGGACCGCGAGAGTGCCCGGGGCACGGCGCGGACCAGGACGATGCCCTGGACCAGGGCCAGCAGTGACGCGCCGAACAGCCATATGCAGTAGGCCATCCCCGCGATGGCGCCATGGGCAGGACGTGTGCGGTCCACCTCCAGCCACAGCGTCCGACCATCCGTGCTGCGGGACTGCACGGTGCCGGACCAGGCGATCCGCGTCGCGTTCGTGGCTGCGTCGCGCAGGGTCTTCCACGCGGCGCCGGCATCGCCAAACGCGAACGCTGCGGTGTCCGATTCCCGATTCGCCTCGGCATCGACCAGTACGACGCCACCGTTCTGTGCGGCCAGAAGCGCGGGCGTGGATGCAGCCCACGCAGCGAGAACAGGTGCATGCGCGGCTTCTTCCAGGGCGTCCTTGAGGTTCATGATCGTCCAGCGGGGAAGTACTGCGCTGTCGTCCGGGGAGAGCGCCGCAAGCTGTGCGCGGAGAACGTCGCAGCCGCGTAGACCATCGGTGCAGGCAGCCTCCAGTTCGCGGCGCAGCGCATCCAGCCCCGACACCCGCTGGTAAGCAGGGAAGATGCCGTCGGCCGGTTTCCAATGCACGCGCAGGGTATTCCCGGCACCCAGGCGCAGGATGGAGTCGGCAACCGCCAGAGGGGGCACCTGCAGCGGAGCGCCACCCCAGCGAAGCCGGCTGCAGTCGGGCACCGCCAGCACCTGTCCGGCATGCCGCCGGGTAACCAGTTCGCAGGTGGCATCGACCGTGATGTGCACCCCATCGCCGGGTGCGGGAGGATGCCCCAGCAGCGTTCCGGGCTGCGTGTCCGTCCGCAGCTTGGCGGGGCCGAGCAGCTCTGCCGCGCGCGTTGCCTCGATGCGTGGCCCGTCACCCGACCAGAGCATCAGCAGCAGTGACAGCACCGCCACCAGGAACATCAGCAGGTGCCGGGCGACCGGCACCGGTGGAAACCGCCTTTCGTCGGCACTCAGTGACCAGCCCGGGCCCAACGACAACAGGCGCTGGTCGTGCGGGCGGACCTCGGCCTCCAGCCAGCGCCCCGGGGTGATGGCCCCGGACGCCCTCCAGGCCGGGTCGATGACCAGCCGCTGGTCGTTGCCCAGCAGCATCACCGTGTGGCTGAAGGTACTCTCGTGCGGATCTGCGAACCGCAGCGCGCTGAGCCGACCCCGCACGCGCACCACGGGCTGCAGTGCCTTCGTTCCCACGTGCCTGCGCCGGTACAGCCCGAACGCAGTAGATGCCAGCACCAGCCCCACTGCCACGGCCATCCAGCTCCATTGGCCCAGGCCCAGCTGTGGCAGTGCTCCGCAGATGCCGGCCGCCAGCGCCAGCGCGGTGGGCCACCATGGAATGGCCGGCCGCCGGCGCTGTGTCCGCTCATCCGCGGTCTCGTGGCGTTGGCTGATCTGTGTCGCGGCCGTGCGCAGGGTTCGCGTGCCGGCCGTCGCGATATCGAACCCCTGCATGCGGACGATGACCACAAAGCGGCGACCGAGCACAACTTCGGCACGGTTGTGGGTGCCGAGGTGCTCCAGCGCGTTGAAGGGCAGCAGCACCTTGACCCCGGCGAGGCTGCGCCAGGCTGAGCTGGCGCCTCCCCGCATCCATCGGCGGTGCTCGATGCAGGGCCCCTCAAGAATGCGAACGCCGCAATCGCGGCCCAGCTCCAGTACGCTGCGGAACGGCTCCAGCGCGGCGTCTTCGTCCTCGCTGAGCAGACGCACCGGCGCTTGTTCTGCGAGTGACTTGAACGCGCGGCGTGCTTCCCAGCGGGTCAGGTAATCAAGCAGTACGGGAAGTGCGGCGAGCAGGGCGAGAAGCACACCAACAAGTTTCATGTTCGCAGGTGGTGATCGGGTGCTGGAAGGCGACTGGATAGTCTGCGCGGCAACGACAAGCAGCGAAATGCAATTTGTTGCAGAGTGTGGTGCCGATGACAGGCAGGAGCGTACGATCCTGTCGTCCTCCCTCCTGGTTGCTGCTGTGGTGTCGAAAATCCTCCTGCTTGCCCTTCTCCTGCCCGTGTCCGCGTTGGCCAGCGGCCTGGCCGACGACGGCTCGTGCCGCAACGGCGCGTTTCCTTCCGCGCAATCGGATTTCGCCGTGGCCAAGGTGGTGGGTACGCAGCGCCTGTACCTGCTCGGTGACATGGACGGCTGCCCGGCCAAGGGCGAACCCGCCTGCCGCCAGCGCAGCTACGTGGTGAGCGGTGACACGGTGGTGACCGGACGTGACCTGGGCCCGTACCGCTGCGCGTTCTTCCCCAACAAGGTGGGGGGCAGTGCCGGTTGGGTCGACCGCAGCAAGCTGCAGCCGGTGGCACGGGTGACGCCGACCCTGCAGGGCTGGGCCGGTGACTGGAAGGATGGCGACAACGGGCTGAGTATCTCGGTGCGTGGCAGCCAGCTTCATGTCGAAGGTGATGCGTACTGGCCGTCGGCCAACCCCACCCCGGAACAGCGGCCGTATGGGCCGAACATGGGCCAGGTGGAAGCGCAGGCCACGCCGCGCGGTAGCCAAGTGGATTTCGTCGAGGACAGCTGCACGGTGCACGCGAAGTTGCTGGGCGACGTGCTGGTGGTGTCGGACAACAGCGAGTGCGGCGGCATGAACGTGCGCTTCGACGGGGTGTACCGGCGCACCGGGGCGCGGTGAGGGATGGGGTCAGAGCCCTTTCGCATGCGAAAGGGATCCGACCCCGTGTGTTCGACGGGGGTACCGGCGCACCGGGGCGCGTTGAGGGATGGGCGCTGAACCCGTTGATCCGCGCGGGGCAGTAGATCCACGCCATGCGTGGATGCTGTCTGCGATGCGTGCGAAAGGGATCCGACCCCGTGGCTCAGCGGCGCCGTTCCAGCCACCACAGCAGCGATGTGCACAGCACGAACGCCAGCCACCACGGCCAGCGTGAGCCGGGCACCGGCTGCATTGCTGCGGTACCTGCAGGCGCTCCCATTGCCAGCGCCTGCGTCGTCGCATTGATCATCGCCTGGCGATGCAGCGCCGCTGCCTCCTTCGCGTCGAACACATAGCGCCAGACGGTCGTGTCGCCGTGCTGCAGCCGCTGCCAGCCTGCCTCACGCGGCCACCAGCCGGCGCATTGCAGTGACGTTGTAGCCGCATCGACCACCAGCGGCACGCCCGCGCCCTTCGCATCGAAGGCCTGCAGCGGCGCCCGCACGCCACACAGCGCGACGCGCTCGCCCAGCCACGCCTGCGCCTGCGGTGACCACAGCGCGTCCGTGCCGGGCTGCGCACGTGCCAGCGTGGCGACCACACCGCTCCAGAGTTCGCCGTGGCGATCATCGCGGCCGGCCAGCACCCAGCGCCAGCTGTCGGTGACCGGCAGCAGGCCGATGCGGCCCTTGCTGACGCTGCGCCAGCCACCGACGGTCTTGCCCGCGGTGTCGTGCAGCAGGGCGCTGCCGTCGTTGACCTGCAGCGCCAGCGCCTCCAGTGAGGGCAGGGAGGCGCTGTGCGAACTGCGGTCCGCCGCTTCGCCATCAGTGGTGGGCAGGGTGGCCGAATCCAGCGGGCCCCGACGTGCGGCGAGCATCGCGCTTTCGCCATCGCCAGGCAGTTCGACGGCGTGGCTGCTGCCATCGCCCTGCACCGGCAGGCCGAGATCATGCAGGCGTTGCCGCGCGCTGGCCGATGGCGCGCCCGCACTGCGGACCAGCACGCCGAGGCCGTCGCGCAGTGCCTGGCGCACCGCCGCCAGTTGCCCCGCGCTCAATGCCGCCAGGCTGCGCTCGTCCAGCAGCAGCAGGTCGCTGCGCGCCAGTGCGGCCGCATCCAGCGCCACCGCGCCATCGCCCACGCTGAGCCCGGCGCCGGTGTCGGCCTGCACCTGCACGCGCAGGCCGGCATCGGTGGCCCAGCGACGCAGGTACTTCAGTTCCGGGCCGGGCGCGCTGGCACGCACCAGCAGGCGCAGCGGTGCGGCCGCCAGCGTCTGCTGCGGCACCGGCACGCTGTCCAGCACATGGGCCTGCGCATCGAGCAGGCGCAGATGGAAGACGCTGCGGCCGGGCGCGCGGGCGATGCCGCTGAGCTGCACGCGGCCATCGGCGGCCACGTCCACGCGATCAACCACGGTGTCGGCCGGGTCCAGCAGTTCGGCGCGGCCAGCGGTGGCACCGTGTGCCTGCGCGTGCACCTCGAAGCGCGCACCGGGTGCGGCATCGGCCGGCGGCTGCAGTGCGATCCAGCCACGCGGCGCAGGCGAGGCCTGCCAGCGCAGGTTCGCCGGCAGCACGGCGTCGCGATCACGCGCGGCCAGGCCGGCGCCGACCAGGGTCAACGTGGAGGCCGGGTGCTGGCGCAGCGCCGTGGCCAGATCAGCTACGCGCTGGCCGCCCGGCACATCCGCCGCCTCCGGCAACAGCAGCAGCGGGCCATCGCTGGCCGGCAACGCGCCGGCCGTGGCCGCGTCCGCAGTGAGCACGACCAGGCCGCCTGCAGGCCGCTGCTGGCTGGGCGGCAGCAGGCAGAAGTACAGCAGCACGGCGGCGATGGCCTGCAGCGCCAGCCGTGCCGCGCGCCGGCCGCGATGGGCGGTGGTGGCGCGCAGCTGCAGGATGCTGGCGAGGATGACGATGACCGCCAGGGCCACGGCCAGCCACAGGTTCAATGCAGTGGCATTCATGGCTGCACCTCCAGCGCATCGAGATAACGCTGGCCCATCGCATCGGTCGCGGTGCGCCGCATCACCTGCGGCAACGGACGCTGCAGGGCGCGCCACAGCTGTGCGCGCAGGCGCTGGCGGCAGTCGCTGCAGTCCGGTTCGATGCGCAGCTGTTCAATGGCGGCGGCAAGGTCGAGGGCGTCGGGCAGGAAGGCGGCGTTGCGCTGCTGCCAGGTGGCCAACGCGTCCAGGTCAGGCGTGCCATCGCCATCGCCCAGCCGCTGCCACGCTTCGACGATGGCCGGGTCCGGCGGCGTGCGTGCGGCCAGCGGCAGTTCGCGGCTGGCCAGTCCGGCGCGGTCGCCGCCCAGCCGTCGGCCCTCGTCGATCGGCGGAAGTTCCGGGCCGACGCGGGCCAGGTAGATGCGCTCGGCCTGCTGCACCTGCTTGATGAAGGCCAGCGCCTTGTAGGCAAACGGCAGCGCCTGCTCCGGGCGGCCCTGGCGCAGCTCACCTTCGGACGACCACATCTGGTCCAGCGCAGCTTTCAGCGTGGCGCGGGTCTGCGGGTCGAGCAGGGTGGCGGCCTCGGCGTGGTCGTGGGTGTGGCCGTACTCGGACAGCACGTCGGTGGCGCTGCCGAACACCGCTGGCGTGTCGGCGTTGCCGGCCGTACCGCCGTGGTCATGATCGTGGTCGTCATGCGCACCGGCCTGCGCATGTCCGTGGTCATCGTCGTGATCGTGCGCGTCCGCCGTGGGTGCATCACTGGTGGGCAGGTCGCTGGTCGGCGGTGCCTTCGGCGCGCCTTCGCTTTCCTCGCCGAGGAACTGGCCGTAGCGCAGGCGCAGGATGCGCTGGTCGATGCCGATGGCATCGCTGCGCTTGATGAAATCATCGGCAGCCAGGCTGCGGCGTTGGCGGATCAGCGCCTCGGCATCGATGATGATCTGCCGCTGGCTGCGGAAGTAGGCCGGCAGCGTCTTCTTGATGCGGCCTTCCAGTTCGGCACCGAGCGCGACTTCGGTGGTGGGCAGGCGCAGGATCACGCTGCTGCTGCGCCCGGTCTGCGCGCTGGGTGCGTGGTTGTCGCGTACTTCCAGCTGGGCGATCACATCGTTGCCGGGCTGCGCGCCGAGTGCCGCCAGATCGAGCGTGTGGGCGAAGCGCCGCGCGGTGGGTTCGCCGCTGCCGGTGAGGGTGACGCTGCGCTGGACGAAGGTGATGTTCTCGCCGCTGCCCTGGGTGGTGGTGATCGACAGCTTTGCCTGCGCGGCTACGCCGTAGTCATCGCTGGCTTCGAAGCGCAGCGCCCACTGCCGCTGTCCCGGCGTGCCCAGGACCAGGCTGGCAGCCGGTTCCAGCACACGCACGCTGGGGGCGCGGTCGGCCACCACATCCAGCCGGTACAGGCGGGTGCTGGCCAGGGCGGGCTCGCTGACCACGCGGTACAGCACCGGCGCACGGGCTACGTCCTGTGCCTGCCATTGGCCATCGTGCTCACGCAGTGGCACGCGGCGCCCGTCGTGGAACTGCAGCCACGCCTTGCTGGGTGTGCGGTCAAAACGCAGCGACCACGACAGCCGGCTGTCCGCGGCCACCTTGGCGTCCAGTGCGTTCTGGGTGAGCGTGGCCTGGCCGGTGTACGCCGGTGCATCGATCTGCAGGCGGGTCGACTGCAGCTGCAGCGGACCGGCCGCGGCCGTCGGCGCCGTTGCCGTAGCACCGATGCCTGCGGAGACGTCTGCGCTGCGTGGCCAGCCCAGCGCGAGCAGGGCGATGGCCAGGCCGCCGGTCCAGCACAGCGCCAGTGCGGCACGCGGCCAGCGCGGGCGCAGGTCCGGCATCGTGCGTTCCAGCGTGGCCAGTACATGCGCGCGCTGGCGCTGCTGCAACGGGTTGAGGCGGGCGACATCGGCGAACAGCAGGTCGGCGCTGTCTTCGCTGCGGCCGCTGCCATCGAGCCGGCGCTGCAGCCAGCGCCGGTCCATCTGGCGAGCACGCGCGACGGCCACGCCGGCGCAGGCCAGCAGGGCCAGCGTGCCGACCACGCAGGCGGCATCGAAACCGGCCAGGCGCAGGGTCAGCGCGGTGGCGGCCAGCGTCCACGGCAGGCCAAGCAGCACAGTGATGCTGGCGCGGCGGCGACGTGCGCGCTGCCAGCTGCGCTGCAATACGTTCATGCCGGCCTCCGCGCTGCGCGACTGGCCATCCCGCGTTCCAGCGCGAACAGCAGCACGATGGCCAGCAGCAGCCACGGGGCCAGCTCGCGTGGTGCGGCAGCGGTTGCAGGCAGTACTGCCTGCTGCGGCGCGTGATCGCGCGCATCGCCCACGCGCGGTGGTGCTGGCGGCTGCAGGGCCAGCAGCAGGGCCTGCGGCAAGCGGGCATCACGCAGTGCGCCGTTGTGGGCGGCGTCCCATTCGCCGGGCAGCGACAGCAGGCGGCCCTGGCCGACGCGCTGCTGCCACAGCAGCGGTGCGCCTTCCGCACTTCGCAGCACCACCGTGGCGGCAGCATCAGGTCTGGCCGCGGTCATCACGCTGCCGCCGTCGCGCAGCCACGCCTGCCACGCAGCCGGCAGTGCATCGGTACGGCCCCACACCGCGATTTCGCCGCGTTCGGGGAGCGTGTCGGAAAGCAGCTCGGCGGCGGCGGGCTGGGTGCTCCACGCACGCTGCAGGGCGCCGATCCAGTGCCGCGCGCTGGCCGGTGCCTCGGCATGCACGCGCAGGCGTGGCGGGGCCACTGTGGCCTGTGCGCTGGCGAGGGGCACGACATGCGCCTGCCACTGCACGCTGCGCGACAGCTGCAGGCGTGCGCCATCGAGGCCGGGCAGCGGGTCGGGCACATGCACGGTCAGCGCGGTGCCGGCGGGCAGCTGCGCGTCGAGTTCGCGCAGCAGGCTCGGTAGCGGTGCAGGTGTCGCGGGCGCGGGCTGCTCGACGGACGGGAAGCCGGGCGCCAGCCAATGCCGGTTGCCCTCTTCGCCGGTGCCGCGCAGTGCGCGGGCATCCAGCCCGGGCGCGACCACGGTCCACGCGCTGGGCGGTGCTGCGCTGCCGGTCAGCGCCGGGCGTGCCAGCAGCAGCGCCAGTGCGGCCAGCAACAGCAGGCGCACCAGCAGCAGCGGCCAATCATCGAAGCGGATGCGCTGGCGCGGGCGGATCTGTGCGCGCAGCCAGCGCAATGCGGCGAAGTCCAGCGGCGTGTACGGATGGCGCCGCGCCAGGTGGATCAGCAGGGGCAGCAGCCACGCGGCCAGTGCGGCCAGGCCCAGCGGGAACAGCAGGTTCATGCGCCGCCCCCGCGGCCGAACAGCGCCTGCAGCGGCTGGTCCAGCGGCTGGTCGAGCCATCCGGTGGCGCTGGCGATGCCGCTGGCCTGCAGGCGTGCCTGCAGCGCGCTGTGTGCGGCGGCGAAGCGCTGCAGGTAGTCGGCGCGGATCGCGGCGCCATCGCCCAGCAGCTCCTCGCCGGTTTCCGGATCGCGGAAGCGATGGCCGGCATCGAAGGGGAAGTCGCGCTCGTCGGCGGTCAGCACCTGCACCAGCATCACCTCGCGACGTGCGCTGGCCAGGCGTTCCAGCAGCACGATGCCGGCTTCATCGAAGCCATCGCCGATGGCCAGCAGCAGATCGCCCGGACGCACGCGCTCCCACAGCGGGCGCAGGCGGTCGGCGGCTGGCCAGCCACCGCTCGCCTGCAGCGCATGCAGCTGCAGGTGCACACGGTCACGCTGGCGCGCGCCGTTGCCGGCCGGTACCAGCTGCAGGCCATCGCCGTTGATCGCCAGCAGGCCGAAACGATCGCCCTGCTGCAGGGCGAGCTCGACCAGGCAGGCGGCCAGCCCGCGCATGTGGTCCAGGCGCGTACGCTGCGGCGCGGTGCGGTCGGCCTGGCTGGCCGAGGCGGTGGCATCGAGCAGCAGCCATACGGTGATCGGGCTTTCGCGTTCGGATTCGCGCACGAAGAAGCGGTCCGAGCGCGCGTAGAGCTTCCAGTCGATCTGGCGCAGTTCGTCGCCGGGTTCGTAGGCGCGGTACTGGGCGAATTCCAGGCCGGCACCGCGGCTGCGGCTGGCGTGCTGGCCGATACCGCTGGCGCCACTGGCCAGGCGCGGCCGCAGGCGCAACGTGCGCAGGCGCGCACGCAGTTCCGGTGGCAGGGTCAGCGGTGTACCGGTGCTCACGCCTGCTTCAACCCGGGAAAGGCACGGCCTGCAGCAGCGCCGCGACCACGTCGTCGGCGCGCTTCTGTTCGGCTTCGGCAGCGAAGGACAGCAGCAGGCGATGGCGCATCACCGGCGCGGCCAGCGCCTGCACATCCTCGCGGGTGGCGGCGAAGCGGCCCTGCAGCAGTGCACGCGCCTTGGCGGCCAGCACCAGCGACTGCCCGGCACGCGGGCCGGCGCCCCATTTCACCCACTGGTTGATCGCGGCCGGTGCGCCGTCGCCGGGGCGGCTGGCGCGTACCAGGCGGGTGATCCAGGCCAGTACATCGGGGCTGACATGCACCTGGCGCACGGCGGCCTGCAGGGCGATCACCGCCTCGGCGTCCATCACCTTCGGCACCGCTTCGGTGGCACCGCCGGTGGTCTGTTCGATGATGCGGCGCTCTTCGTCTTCGCTGGGGTAGTCCACCAGCACGTGCAGCAGGAAGCGGTCCAGCTGTGCTTCCGGCAGCGGGTAGGTGCCGGCCTGCTCGATCGGGTTCTGCGTGGCCAGCACGAAGAACGGCGCGGGCAGCTCCCGCGTGGTGCCCGCATGGCTGACCGTGCGCTCCTGCATCGCTTCCAGCAGCGCCGCCTGGGTCTTGGGCGGGGTGCGGTTGAGCTCGTCGGCCAGCAGCAGATTCGTGAAGATCGGGCCCTGCTGGAAGCGGAAATGACGATGGCCGGTGCCGTGGTCTTCTTCCAGCAGCTCGGTGCCGAGGATGTCGCTGGGCATCAGGTCGGGGGTGAACTGCACGCGCCGGAACTGCAGCTCCAGTGCCTGCCCCAGCGAGCGCACCAGCAGGGTCTTGCCCAGGCCGGGCGCGCCTTCCAGCAGGCAGTGGCCACCGGCCAGCAGGCCGATCAGCAGCTGCTCGACCACCGTGTGCTGGCCGACCACGGCGCGGGCCAGGGCGCTGCGCAGCCCATCCAGGCGCGGCAGCAGGGAATCGAGATCGAGGGAGGTCATGGCGGTGGTCCGTTCAATTGTTCAACGCGTACATCACGATGTTGACGCCGAAGCGGGTGTTGTCTTCGGCCAGGAAGCGCTTGTTGCGCCAGTCGTAGTCCCACTCGCAGCCGTAATCCTTGTTGCTGTAGAGCAGGCCCAGGCGGCCATCGACCTCGATGCCCTTCAGGTAGTCGTGCACCAGGTCATCGCCCCAGCCGTTGAGCTCGAAGCCGGTGGCGGGCGGGCCGTCGGGGAAGCGGAAGAAGCTGCGGTACAGCGCATGGCTGTTGGGCAGCTTCTGCAGGGCCTTGGGCCCGAACAGCCGACCCATCTGCGCCTCGAACGAGGTGGCGAACAGGCCGTCGATGTCATGGTTGCAGTCGTCGACGAAGACGAAGCCGCCGTTGCGCACGTAGCGCACGAAGTTCTGCCGCTCGGCGGCGTTGAACTCCACCAGCGTGTGCCCGGCCAGGTAGCAGAAAGGCGCTTCCAGCATGCGTGGGTCGGCCAGGGCCACCACGTGTTCCTGCGGGTCGACGCGCAGCGAGGTGTAGTCGATCAGCGAGGTGATCAGGTTGGACGGCATGCGCGCGTCCACGTCCCAATCGCCGGAGTCGTACTGCAGCCGGGTGAACCAGAAGTCGTAACGCGAATTGCGCGGGCCTGCCTGCGCGAAGGCCGGCAGCGCCGCCGCCGAAGCGGCAGCGGCCAACCAGCGCAGGCAGGCCCGCCGATCCATCAGACCGCGTCGGACAGCGAGGTGAAGGTGAAATCGCGCAGCTTCATCGGCGGGATCATCATCACGTAGCTGGATTCATCACCAGCCACACGCACCGGCTTGCCCAGTTCTTCGATGTTGTTGAGCATGATCACCGGCGATTCGTTGAAGCGGAAGTTCTTCACCGGGTGCTTGATCTGGCCGTTCTCGATGTAGAAGGTGCCATCGCGGGTCAGGCCGGTCAGCAGCACGGTCTGCGGGTCGACCATGCGGATGTACCAGGTGCGGGTGACCAGGATGCCCTTCTGGGTGCCGCGCACCAGATCGGCGGTGCTCTTGTCGCCACCGCTCATCAGCAGGTTGCCCGGCGTGGCCTTGGCGGTCTTGCCCTGCTTCTGTGCCCAGAAGCGCGAGTAGTCCAGGTTGGCGACCTTGCCGTTCTCGATGATGGCCATGCGCTCGCGCGGCATGCCCTCGCCATCCCACGGCAGCACCGGTGCATCGGCATGCCACGGATCGGCGTACATGCTCACGCGCGGGTCGTAGACCTGCTCGCCCAGCTTGTTGCCGCCGCCCTTCTTCGACAGGAAGCTGCGGCCTTCATCGGCCGAGCGCGCGCTGAAGAAATTCATCATGAAGCTGATCAGGCCGGCGGCCGCAGCCGGTTCCAGGATGACCGTGTACTTGCCCGGTTCCAGCGCCTTGGCTTCCGAGGATTCGGTGGCCTTGCGCATGGCGATGCGGATGTCCTGGTCGGCCTTGAAGTCCGCCGCGTCCTTCAGGTTGCGGCCGACCCAGCCCGAACCGCGGCCGTCTTCGGTGCGCACGGTGCAGGTGTAATCGAAGCTGGTGCTGCGCTGGTAGCCGAAGTTGCCGTTGCTGTTGGCGGTGGCATAGAAGCCCTGGCCATCTTCCAGGAAGCCTGCGGCGATCAGGCCGTTGCCACGGCACGGCGCGATGGAATCGGCGGCGACCTTGGCGCGGAACGCCGGATCGATGGCAGCGGTGGATTCGCTGAAGGTGGGGCTGGCGCGGTAGGTCTGCTTGCCGATGGCCGGCATGAACTCCGGATTCTCCGGGGCCAGGCGGGCCAAGTCCTCGGCGCGGCGGACCACGCGTTCCAGCGCGGCATCGTCGAACTCGTTGATCGAGGCGGTGCCCACGCGCTTGCCGAACGCCACGGTGACGGCCAGTTCGGTGTTGTCCACGATGCCGCTGGTGGACACGTTGTTCAGGGCGAAACGGATGTTGCCGTTGATCGAACCAGCCAGCACGGCGGTGCACTCATCGGCCTTGGACAGGGCGATGACCTTGTCGAGGATGGCCTTGGCCTGGGCTTCGGTGAAGATACTCATGGTGTAAGGGCTCCTGACCGGTCAGCCGAGGCTGCGTGCGGTGTTGATGACGTTGATGCCGTTGAAGCGCGCGGTGGACGAACCGTGCGAGACCGCCGAGACCTGGCCCGGCTGGCCCTTGCCGTCGAAGAACGAACCGCCCAGGCGGTAGTCGCGCTCGTCGGCCACGGCGGTGCAGGCGTTCCAGAACTCCGGCGTGCGGATCTGGTAGGCCACGTCTTCCAGCATGCGGGTGATCTTGCCGTTCTTGATCTCGTAGAACAGCTGGCCACCGAACTGCGCGTTGTAGCGCTGCTGGTCGATGGAGAACGAGCCGTCGCCGATGATGTAGATGCCGTTCTCGACGTCCTTGATCATGTCCGGGACGCTGAGCGGGGTCTTGCCCGGCGCCATCGACACGTTGGCCATGCGCTGGAACTGCACGCTGGACCAGGAATCGGCGTAGCAGCAGCCATCGGACTCGGTCTTGCCGAGGATGTGGGCCTGGTCGCGGATGGTCTGGTAGTCGACCAGCTTGCCGTTGCTGATCAGGTCCCAGCGCTTGCACTTCACGCCTTCATCGTCGTACGCCACGGCGCCGAGGCTGCCCGGCTGGGTCTTGTCGGCAAAGATGTTGACGTGCTCGCTGCCGTACTGGAAATGCTGCTCGCGCTTGTCCAGGGTGGCGAAGCTGGTGCCGGCGTAGTTGGCTTCGTAGCCGAGCACGCGGTCGAGTTCGAGCGGGTGGCCGATCGACTCGTGGATGGTCAGCCAGGTATGCGACGGATCGAGGATCAGGTCGTACTTGCCGGGCTTCACCGACGGTGCCTTCAGCTTCTCCTGCGCCTGCTTGGCCGCAGCGATGGCGTCTTCCTTCATGTCGTAGGAGGAGCCGTAGTTCACCACGCCATTGGGGGTGAGCACCTTGCCGGCGGCGGCGCCATCCAGGTACTCGTAGCCCAGGCCCATCGGCGCGGACAGGCCTTCGCGGGTGCGGAACTTGCCGCTGGCCTTGTCGATGGCGGTGATCGTCATCGGTGCCCAGATGCGGTGCACGTCCTGATCGATGTAGGAACCATCGGTGGACGCGAAGTACTTCTGCTCGTTGACCAGGAACAGCATCGAATTGACGAAGCTGGCGCCGGCGCCCAGCGCGGCCGCGTTGACGTCCAGCAGCAGGTCGACCTTTTCCTTGATCGGCACGTCCATGGCGTTCTTGCGGATCGGCGTGCGCCAGCTCACTTCACCCACGCCCGGTGCCTTGGCCAGCTGCACCGGTGCGGTCTGCACGCCGGCGTTGGCCTTGGCGATGGCGGCGGCCTGCTGCGCGGCACGGGCCACGTCGGCGGTGCCCAGCGCATTGGTGGCGGCGAAGCCCCAGGCGCCGTTGACTATCACGCGGATGCCGACGCCGGTCGACTCCGTGTTCACCACGTTCTGCACCTTGTCTTCGCGGGTGATCACGAACTGCCGCAGGTAGCGGCCGATGCGCACATCGCAGTAGGTGGCGCCGGCGCTGCGGGCGGCCTGCAGCGCGGCATCGGCCAGGCGCTTCTTCAGCCCCAGGTCGAGGCTGGACTGCAGCTGCTCGGCGGCGATCGCCTTGCCGAAGAACGACGGCACGATCAGGCCGCCCGCGGTAAGCCCGGTCAGGGCGAGGAAGTCACGTCTCTGCAAGGCAGCTCTCCACGTCGAAGGATGGGACGACTCAGGCGCCGAGACTGCGCGCGGTGTTGATGATGTTGATGCCGTTGAAGCGGGTGGTGGACGACCCGTGCGAGACCGCCGATACCTGCGCGGGCTGGCCCTTGCCGTCGAAGAAGGAACCGCCGAGGCGGAAGTCGCGCTGGTCGCAGATCGCGGTGCAGGCGTTCCAGAACTCCGGCGTGCGGATCTGATAGGCCGCGTCCTCGACCATGCCGGCGATCCTGCCGTCCTTGATCTGGTAGTACAGCTGGCCGCCGAACTGCGCGTTGTAGCGCTGCTGGTCGATGGAATAGGAGCCGCGGCCGTGGATCCAGATGCCGTTCTCGACGTCCTTGATCATGTCGTCCACGCTCAGCGGCGCCTTGCCCGGCGCCAGCGAGACATTGGCCATGCGCTGGAACTGCACGCTGGACCAGGAATCGGCATAGCTGCAGCCATGCGAGGCCTCGCGGCCCAGAATGTGGGCTTCGTCGCGGGTGGCCTGGTAGTCGACCAGCACGCCATCGCGCACCAGGTCCCAGCGCTGGGTCTTCACCCCTTCATCGTCATAGCCGACCGCACCGAGGCTGCCCGGCTGGGTCTTGTCGGCGAAGAAGGTGACGAGGTCGCTGCCCCAGCGGAACCCGGCATCGCGCTTGTCCAGGGTGGCGAAGCTGGTGCCGGCGTAGTTGGCCTCGTAGCCCAGCACGCGGTCCAGTTCCAGCGGGTGGCCGACGTTCTCGTGGATGGTCAGGAACAGGTTGGACGGGTCCAGCACCAGGTCGTACTTGCCGGGCTTCACCGAGGGCGCCTTCAGCTTCTCGCGTGCATGGCGGGCGGCGGCGATGGCGTCCTCGACCGGGTCGTAGGAATCGCGGTACGCGGTGATGCCGCCGGGCAGCTGCACCTTGCCGCGCGCATCGCCATCTAGGAATTCATAGCCCATGCCCATCGGCGAGGACAGCCCGGCACGGGTGCGGAACTTGCCGCTGGCCTTGTCGATGGCGGTGGCGGTGAACGGCAGCCAGATGCGGTGGATGTCCTGGTCGATGAAGGAGCCATCGCTGGAGGCGAAGTACTTCTGTTCGTTGACCAGGAACAGCGTGGAATTGATGAAGTCCGCGCCAGCATCGAGCGCGGCGCCGTTGAGCGCCAGCAGCAGTTCGATCTTGTCCTGGATCGGCACTTCCATGGCGTTCTTCCGCACGGGGGTCTGCCAGCGCACCTCACCCACTGCGGGTGTGGGTGCCAGCTGCACCGGACGGGTCTGGATGCTGGCGTTGGCACGGGCGATGGCCGTGGCCTGCTCGACCGCGCCGCGCACGGCGGCCTCGGTCTGCTGGTGGGTGGCAGCGAAGCCCCAGGCACCGTTGACCAGGACCCGCACGCCCACGCCGGACGACTCGCGGTTGGTCACGTTGCCGACCTGGTGTTCGCGGGTGATGACCGACTGGTTGAGGTAGCGGCCGATGCGCACGTCGCAGTAGCTGGCCTTGGCCGCACGCGCGGCGGCGAGGGCGACCTCGGCCAGGCGCCGGCGCTGGGCGGTATCCACCGGCGCGAGCAGCTGCTCGGCCGCGATCAGCCGCGAATGCGGCAGCACCAGGCCGGCAAGGCCCAGACCGGAATACGCCAGGAACTCACGTCGTTGCACAGCGTCTCTCTCTCTCTCTTTCACACCTGTGCGGAGGGCAAAGGACCACTCCGATCACTTGAACTGTCCGACTTTCGCCAGCGCGGGGCGATCGGGCAAGTGACTGCAGTCATGGTAGGGGAGGGTTTCGGCAGGGCTTGCAGCCCTGCACCTGTTCAATGCAACGGCAACGGCCGAAGCAACAGCAACAGCGGCATTCCGTGGGCGGCGGGGCGGTGTGGGTGGGCAGGACACGCCGTAAACCCGTCCCTAGGGGCTCGTAGGCGCCATCCATGGCGCCAACGGTCCTGCCCACCCACACCCCCCCACCCACGACAGATTCCGTGTGCTGTTGGTGGGTGCCGACCGTTGGTCGGCACATCTGTCGGGTATCGAATGAATTCATCCACGCATGGCGTGGCTCCACTGGGACGCGCGGCTGTTGGTAGGTGCCGACCGTTGGTCGGCACATCTGTCGGATATCGAATGAATTCATCCACGCATGGCGTGGATCTACCGGGACGCGCGGCTGTTGGTGGGTGCCGACCGTTGGTCGGCACATCTGTCGGATATCGAATGAATTCATCCACGCATGGCGTGGATCTACCGGGACACGCGGCCGTTGGTAGGTGTCGACCTTGGTCGACACATCTGTCAGATATCGAAATTCATCTGGGGTCAGAGCCCGTTGCGAAGCAACGGGATCCGACCCCTTGCCTTTCCGACAGGTCGCGGAAAACTGTCGAAGGCGGTGTGGGTCCGGTTGAGGGGGTGTGAGCCGCATGGGCCCGAGGCATGCCTCGGGCGGGTTGGGCAGGACGCCCAACCCCGGTCTTGCCGTGTGCGCAGGACAGCGCACACGAGCAAGCGGCGACCAAGCCCCCATGGATGGGTTTACGGCGTCCCCCTCAACCGGACCCACCCCGCCAACCCTCAGGAAACCAGCTTTTGCCGTTGCCGTGGCTTGAAGCAGGTGCAGGGCTGCAAGCCCTGCCCAGAACCCCCCCCTCGTGCACAATGGGCCGACCCCGCCTGGACGTTCCCCGATGTCGAGCAAGCCGTATTCAGAAGCCTGCGAACGCAACCGCGAACCGATCGCGGCCGCGCTCGACCCATGGATGGGCGACCGGCATCGGGTGCTGGAAATCGGCAGCGGCACCGGCCAGCACGCGTCCTTCTTCGCCGAGCGCTGGCCGTGGCTGCGCTGGCAGCCCAGCGATCACCCGGACCACCTGCCCGGCATCGAGACCTGGCGCGCCGAGGCGGCGCTGCTCAATCTGCTGCCGCCCGTGGCGCTGCAGGTGGAACTGCCACCGGCACCGGGCCTGACCCTGCCCGAGGGCAGTTCCTTCGATGCGGCGTTCACTGCCAATACCCTGCACATCATGGGCTGGGAGCACGTGCAGGCGCTGTTCGCCGCGCTGCCGCCGCTGCTGCGCCACGGTGCGCTGCTGGCGGCCTACGGCCCGTTCAACTACGGCGGGCGCTACACCAGCGACAGCAACGCGCAGTTCGATGCCTGGCTGAAGGCGCGTGACCCGCGCAGCGGCATCCGCGATGTCGAAGCCGTGCAGGCGCTGGCCGAAGACAACGGCTTCACCCGCCTGCGCGACGTGGCGATGCCGGCCAACAACCGCCTTCTGCTGTGGCGGTTGGGCTGAACCACCGGTAGTGCCGGCCGCTGGCCGGCAACCGATTGCCTGGGGGATGCCGGCCAGTGGCCGGCACTCCCTTCAAGCTACCTGCACGATGTGCAGCGCCTTCGGGTTGCGCCACTGCGCCAGCAGCGCAGCCTCGCGCGCCTTGGCCTGTTCGTAGTGCGCTTCCTTGACGTGGCCGAAGCCGCGGATGTGCTCGGGCACGCTGGCGATTTCCACGGCCAGGGCCAGGCGTCCGTCTTCCAGACCTTCCAGCAGCTGCTGCACGGTGGCTTCGTAATCGGCGATCAGCTGGCGCTCCATGCGCCGCTCTTCGGTACGGCCGAACACATCCAAGCGGCCGCCGCGCAGGAACTTCAGCTTGGCCAGCAGGCCGAAGGCCTTGAACATCCACGGGCCGTACTCCTTCTTCAGCAGGCGGCCCTGCTCATCCTTCTTCGCGAACAGCGGCGGCGCCAGGTGGAAGCGCAGCTGGTAGTCGCCCTCGAACTGCTGCTGCAGGCGGCGCTGGAAGTCGCCGCTGGTGTACAGGCGGGCCACTTCGTACTCGTCCTTGTAGGCCATCAGCTTGAACAGGTAGCGGGCCACGGTCTCGGTCAGCGCGGTGGAGCCACCGATGCGCTCGGCTTCGGCCGCACGCACGCGCTCGACCAGGCTGCGGTAGCGGTTGGCATAGGCGGCGTCCTGGTACTCGACCAGGAACGCGGCGCGGCGCTCGATCATTTCGTCCAGCGAACGCGACAGGCGCGCGTCGTCCAGCGGCAGGAAGGCCACCTCGCCACCATGCGAGGGCAGGCCGCGCAGCTCGCGCTCGTCGGCGGTGTTGCGCGGTGCGGCGGTGGCGCCCCATTCGTTGCCTTCCCACTCGCCCGGCGGCAGCGGGTGCAGCGGGCCCGGGGTGGATTCGGTATCGGTATGGCGGTTGCGCACCAGGCCGGCGGCCTGCTGCACGGCCTGCGGGTCGACCACGGCCAGGCGGCCCCAGGCGAAGGCCTGCTGGTTCATCGCCACGGCCGCGCCGTTCAGTTCGATGGCACGCATCAGCGAGTCGAACGACAGCGGCACCAGGCCGTGCTGCCACGCGTAGCCGAGGATGAACAGGTTGGCGGCGATGGCATCGCCCAGCAGCGCGGTGGCCAGCTGGGTGGCGTCGAGCTGCAGCGGCTCCTGGCCGCCCAGTGCCACGCGCACGCCGGCCACGATGTCGGCGGCGGGGAACTGCATGTCCGGGCGCGTGGTGAAGGTGCCCGGCATCGCTTCATAGGTGTTGAGCACCACCTGCGAACGGCCGGCGCGGACCTTCGACAGCGCCCAGTAATCGTTCACCACCACCATGTCGCAGCCCAGCACCAAGTCGGCCTCACCGGCGGCGATGCGCACGGCGTGGATGTCGTCCGGGCGACGGGCGATGCGGATATGCGTGGTCACCGCGCCACCCTTCTGCGCCAGGCCGGTCTGGTCGAGCACGCTTGCGCCCTTGCCTTCCAGATGGCCGGCCATGCCCAGCAGGGCACCGATGGTCACCACGCCGGTGCCGCCGACGCCGGTGATCAGGATGTTCCAGGGCTGTTCCAGCGTGCCGCGGATGGTCGGCGCCGGCAGGTTGTCCAGCAGGGTGGAAGCATCGCGCTTGCTACCCTTGCGCGGCTGGCCACCGTGCACGGTGACGAAGCTCGGGCAGAAACCGTTCACGCAGGAATAGTCCTTGTTGCAGTTGGACTGGTCGATCTCGCGCTTGCGCCCGAACTCGGTTTCCTTCGGCAGCACCGAGACGCAGAAGCTCTTCTTGCCGCAGTCGCCGCAGCCTTCGCAGACCAGCGAATTGATCAGCACGCGCTTCTGCGGGTCTTCCAGCTTGCCGCGCTTGCGGCGGCGACGCTTTTCGGTGGCGCAGGTCTGTTCGTAGATCAGGATCGAAACACCCTTTACTTCGCGCAGGCGCTTCTGCACGGCGTCCAGTTCACTGCGGTCGTGGAACTCGACGTCGCTGGGGAAATGTTCGCGCTGGCCGGTCCACTTGCCGATGTTGTCCGACAGCACCACGATGGTGTGGATGCCTTCGGCGCGCATCTGCCTGGCGATGTCCGGCACGCTCAGCGGGCCGTCCACCGGCTGGCCGCCGGTCATCGCCACCGCATCGTTGTAGAGGATCTTGTAGGTGATGTTGACGCCGGCCGCGACCGCCTGGCGGATCGCCAGCGAGCCGCTGTGGAAATAGGTGCCGTCGCCCAGGTTCTGGAACACGTGCGGGGTATCGGTGAACGGCGCCTGCCCGGCCCATGTCACGCCTTCGCCGCCCATGTGGGTGAAGGTGTCGGTGCTGCGGTCCATCCAGGTCACCATGTAATGGCAACCGATGCCGGCCAGTGCACGCGAGCCTTCCGGCACCTGGGTGGAGGTGTTGTGCGGGCAGCCCGAGCAGTAATGCGGCACGCGCGGGAAGCTGGCGCGCGGCAACGCAAGCTCGGCTTCCTTTTCCTGCATCCACTGCAGGCGCTGTTCGATCGATTCGTTGTTGAAGAACTTCTGGATGCGGCGGCCGATCACGCCGGCGATGGTGGCCGGGGTCAGTTCGCCGGTGGACGGCAGGATCCATTCGCCGCTCTCGTCGTACTTGCCGACGATGGACGGGCGCTGGCCCCAGCTGACCGGCCAGTTGAAGAACTGCTCCTTCATCTGGCGCTCGATGAAGGCACGCTTCTCCTCCACCACGATGATGTCTTCCAGGCCCTGCGCGAAGCGCGCGATGCCTTCCGGCTCCAGCGGCCAGGTCATGCCGACCTTGTACACGCGGATGCCGATGTCGGCGCACGCGGCTTCGTCCAGGCCCAGGTATTCCAGCGCCTGCAGCACGTCCAGGTAGCTCTTGCCGGTGGTCACGATGCCCAGCCGCGCGCGCGGCGCATCCATCACCACCTTGTCGATGCCGTTGGCGCGGGCAAAGGCCTGCGCGGCCTTCACCGCATAGCGGTGCAGGCGCATTTCCTGGTCCAGCGGCGGGTCCGGCCAGCGGATGTTGAGGCCGCCGCTGGGCATGTCGAAGTCTTCCGGCAGCACGATGCGCCGCGCCAGCGGATCGACCTCGACCGAGGCCGAGGATTCCACCGTCTCGGCGATGGTCTTGAAGCCGACCCAGCGCCCGGTGTAACGGCTCATCGCCCAGCCCAGCAGGCCCATGTCGAGGATGTCCTGCACGCCGGCCGGGTTCAGCACCGGCATCATCGCGCTGACGAATTCGTCTTCGCTGCCATGCGGCAGGGTCGAGCTGCGGCAGGCATGGTCATCGGCGGCCAGGGCCAGCACGCCGCCGTGGCGCGAGGTGCCGGCCGCATTGGCATGCTTGAACACGTCGCCGCAGCGGTCCACGCCCGGGCCCTTGCCGTACCACATGCCGAACACGCCCTGCACGTTGGCGCCTGGGAACAGGTTGGTCTGCTGCGTGCCCCACACCATGGTGGCGCCCAGGTCCTCGTTGAGGCCGGGGGTGAACTTCACCTTGGCCGCTTCCAGGTGCTTGCGCGCGCGCCACAGCTCCAGGTCGAAGCCACCCAGCGGGCTGCCGCGGTAGCCACTGACGAAGCCGGCGCTGTCGATGCCTTCGTGCGCATCGCGCAGGCGCTGCATCAGCGGCAGCCGGACCAGTGCCTGCACGCCACTCAGGTAGATCCGCCCCTCGTTGCGGGTGTACTTGTGGTCGAGCGTGTAATCACGGTCGATCAGGTCGGCGGAAGAGGGCGAAGTGAGTTGCGCGGTACTGGTCATGGCTGGCCCGGTAGGATCGGCTGGCACCGGCCGCGTGCGGGCACGCGGCGGGAAAGGCGCGAATTGTAACAGTGGGGCCCGGAAGGCCCGGCACTCGCATCGGCGGCCTTGCTGGGGTTAGGATCGGGGGGAGAGGGGAGGTTGGTGTTTCAACCCGGGGGAAATTTGATGTCAGTTGCAGGACAGTTCCTGGCCGGCGTGCTGCTGGTCTCGAGCGCGGCCGCCGCATGGGCGGCACCGGCATTGCCGGCACCGCAGGAATTCTATTTCGACAATGATGCTGCCGCCGCACCGATCATCGTAGTGGGTGGCGCCGGCGAGGACCTGATCGCGCAGCTGCTGAAGCAGCGCGAGCGGGGCCGCAAGAGCCTGGAGGCCACCGCACAGCTGGCGTCGGTGGCCATCGCGCAGGGGCGGGCGGAAGTGGGAAACCAGCTCTACCACGAAGCCATGACCGAAGCGCCCATCCAGAGCATCCTGGGCCGCAGCGTGCGCTGGAACTACGGCTGGGACCTGCTGCGGCAGGGCCAGGCGCTTGCCGCGCTGGAACAGTGGCAGTCGGTGGCCAACAACCTGCGCAGCAATGCCGCGTGGATTCCGCCCACCTACGCGCTGGCGTTGTGGCGGGCCGGCCAGCAGCAGGAGGCGGTGAAGTGGTACGCCGCCGCCGTGCGCACCGAGCCGACCCAGTGGAACGACAGCAGCCGTTACCCGGAGCTGCTGCCGGCCTGGCGCGATGACGAGCGCGCCAGCCTGGCGGAAGTGCAGCAGGCCTGGGCCTCGGCGCCGCCGGCCTGGCCGTGAGGCATGACCGCAGGCGCTTGCCGCCTGCGGTACTGCATCGCACAATCCAACGCGTCGCAGGCGTGTGCCTGAGGGGGAGCCACCCATGGCCTTCGATGCGTTCGCCCTGATCCTGGCCATGCTCGGGCTGGGCATGCTGTTTGCCCGCCTGCGCGCGTTGCCGGACAACGCCGCCGAGACGCTCAACAAAGTGGTGCTGTACGTCTGTCTGCCCGCGGCGGTGCTGACCTACGTGCCTCGCCTGCAGCTGGATGCCAGCCTGCTGGGGCTGATGGCCACGCCGTGGCTGCTGATGCTGGCCACCTGGGCGCTGGTCAGCCTGGCCACGCGCGTGTTCGGCTTCGCCCGCGACGTACACGCGGTGCTGCTGATCTGCGTGGCCCTGGCCAACTCCAGCTTCATCGGCTACCCGATGGTGCGCGCGTTGCTGGGCGACGCCGCCTTGCCCTATGCGGTGGTCTACGACCAGTTCGGCACCTTCCTGCTGCTGTCCACCTTCGGTCTGCTGGTGCTGGCGCGTTACAGCGGCGACCGCCCGCCGACGGCGCTGCAGGTGCTGGGCCGCATCGGCCGCTTCCCGCCGCTGTGGGCGCTGCTGTTCGCGCTGCTGCTGATGCCGGCGCAGCCGCCGTCGTGGATTGGCACGGCATTGAAGCAGCTGGCCGACGCGATGCTGCCGCTGGTGATGCTGGCGGTCGGGCTGTCGATCCAGCTGCGCCTGCGCCGCGAGGAGCTGCGTCCGCTGGCGGTGGGCCTGCTGCTGAAGCTGCTGGTGCTGCCGGCGCTGGCGTTGCCGCTGTCGTGGGCGCTGGGCATGCAGGGGCTGATGCTGAAGGCCAACGTTCTTGAGTCTGCGATGCCGACGATGATCACTGCCGCCGCGCTGGCGATCTCGCATCGGCTGGCGCCGCGGTTGGCGGCCGCGCTGGTCGGCTACGGCATCGTGCTGTCACTGCTGACACTTCCCGCCTGGATGTGGGTGTTGGGGTGAGGGTTTATCTGCAGGGCTTGCAGCCCTGCACCCGCCGAAGCAACAGCAACGGCAACGGCGTGCTATCCGTGGGATGGCGGGGTGGGTCCGGTTGAGGGGGACGCCGTAAACCCCCAGACCGGCCCAGCCGCTGGCGGCTGTGCGTTCGGGCGCTTGCGAAGCAGTGCTTCGCAAGCAAAGCGCCCTCACCCATGGGGGCTTGGTCGCGGCTTGCTCGTGTGCGCTTTCCTGCGCACACGGCAAGACCGGGGTTGGGCGTCCTGCCCAACCCGCCCGAGGCATGCCTCGGGCCCATGCCGCTCACACCCCCTCAACCGGACCCACCCCGCCTTCGACAGACTTCCGCGATCTGTCAGAACTTGCAGCTGTTGGTGCCAGCTGCTGTTGGTGGGTGCCGACCGTTGGTCGGCACAGAGCGAAGCGATCGGCTCTTGATCTTCTTTTTTCTCTTCCGTGGCTGACCGCACACGGAAACTGTCAGGGGTCGGGCGGGTTGGGTTCGCGGGACCGCAGGCGCCATGGATGGCGCCTACGAGCCCCCAGGGATGGGTTTACGGCGTGTACCGCGAACCCAACCCGCCCGGCCCAGCTCACAATGCCAGTCGACCAACAGTCGACTTTACCCAACCGCCAGCCACGAGGGGCTCCGCCGTTGGCCGAAAACCCCCTCAGTCGTCCGCAGACACCGTCCGCCCCGACGCCCACTCGCGCAATGCCGCCACCTGCTCGGCCATCAACACCGACAACGGCCGCGTCGCGCGGATCTCGGTCATCAGCAGCTCGGTATCCAGCGGCCGCCCCTCGGCATGCGCCGAATACAGCCCCGCCACGATCGCCTGCTCGATCTCCGCGCCGGAGAACCCGTTCGCCGCCGCTGCCAGCGCCGGCAGCGCGAAATCATCCGCGTTGAGCTGGCGCCGGCCCAGGTGCAGCCGCAGCAGCTCCACCCGCACGTCCGGTGGCGGCAGGTCGACGAAGAAGATCTCGTCGAAGCGGCCCTTGCGCAGCAGTTCGGCCGGCAGCTCGTGCACCTGGTTGGCGGTGGCCACGATGAACACCGGCGCCTTGCGCTCGGCCATCCAGGTCAGCAGGTGGCCCAGCACGCGGCGCGATACGCCGCCGTCGTCGCCACCGCTGGCCAGGCCCTTCTCGATCTCGTCCATCCACAGCACGCACGGGGCCAGCTGCTCGGCCGAGGCCAGGGCCTGGCGCAGGTTGGCTTCGGTCTCGCCGTGGTACTTGTTGTACAGCGCGCCCACGTCCAGGCGCAGCAGCGGCACGCCGAAGCCGGCGGCGGTGGCCTTGGCCAGCATCGACTTGCCGCAGCCCTGCACGCCCAGCAGCAGCATGCCGCGCGGCGGGTCCAGGCCGGCCGGGGCGGAGCCGGCGATGAAGGCGACCCGGCGCTGGTTGATCCAGCGCTTCAGCCGGTTGGCACCGGCCACGTCGCCGAAGCGCGCGCTGTCATGTTCGAAGAACAGGTGGCCGCTGCGGTTGAGCAGCTCGAACTTCAGCCGCGCCAGCTGCGGCAGGTCGTCGTCGCGCAGCGCGCCGTCGGCATAGATCAGCTGGCGGGCGATGCGCCGGGCATCGACCAGGCTCAGGCCCTGCAGGTTCTTCAGGATCTTCTTGACCGCTTCGCTGTCCACTTCCACCCGGCGGCCGCCATGCTCGCGGGCATAGGCGTCGGCCTCTTCGCGCAGCATCTTCAGCAGGGCGTTGGCATCGGGCAGGCGCGGGTTGAAGCGCACCGCCAGCGCTTCCAGTTCGGCCGGCAGCTCGACCTTGGCGCCGATCAGCACCAGTACGTGCGGCTGGCTGTGACGGCGCTGGATCAGGTCGCGCAGCGCACGCTGGTGGCTGGCGTAACCGAGGTAGGGGTGGAAATCGAGCAGCAGGTAGATGCCGCGCTGTTCGGCCTGGCGGATCATCTGCAGGGCGGCGCTGGCGTCGGGCGGGCCGATCGCATCGTCCTCGCGCTCCAGGTCGATGCGGCGCAGGCCCTCGGTGATCGACCAGCGGTGCAGGGCACGCCAGACATGCATCAGCGTCTGCCGGAACAGTTCGACGATGCGACCCTCGTCCTGGGTCTCGATGACGATCAGGGGGGTGTTGGCGCGGATCAATGCGCTCAGGTCCTGCAGTTCGCTCATGCCGGTTCGATCCTTCGGGAGCGCAACGATAGCAAAGCCGATGCGGATTGATTCAGGCCGTCTCTACCTAACGTCACCATCGCCGGTGTACGCTCGGGGCACGTACCCGGAAGCGAGGCTGGCATGAAGACGATCCTGGTGGCCGGTTCCAAGGGCGGGGTGGGCAAGACCACCGTCGCCACCCACCTGGCCGCATACGCGGCATTGCAGGGCAAGGCCACGGTGATCGCCGACGCCGACCCGCAGGGCTCCAGCACCCGCTGGGCACAGCGCCGGGCCGGGCTGGACAGCGCGGTCCTGCCCATCGACGTGTACCGCAGGAAGCAGTGGGCGCAGAAGCTGCCCGACGGGACCGATACCGTCATCATCGACGCACCGGCCGGCGCACTGGCCGACGATATCCCCCATTTCCTCGACGCCGCCGATGCCGTGGTGGTGCCGGTGCTGCCCTCGGCGCTGGACATCGAAGCCATCGTCGGCTTCCTCAACAGCCTGGCGCAGAACCCGCGCGTGCACAGCCGCAAGCTGCCGGTGGGCCTGGTCCTCAACCGCACCAAGCCGTGGACCCAGACCTCGCAACAGGCCCTGCAGATGCTGGGCGAATGGCCGTACCCGGTGGTCGCCCAGCTGCGCGACAGCCAGAGCTACGTGGTGATGACCGGCCTTGGCCGCAGCCTGTTCGATTACCGCTCGGCCCAGGTGCGTGAGCACCAGGCCGACTGGGAGCCGCTGCTGGCCTGGTTGAAGCTGTGACGCGTACGTCACCCTTTGTGCTGCACCCTCACTTTCATGGAACCTCGCGATGCGTGAACTGATCCTGCTGCGCCATGCCCATGCCGAACCGGCCACCCCCGGCCAGGCCGACCTCGATCGGCCGTTGTCGCCGGTGGGTCTTGCCGAAGCCGAGGCGGCCGGCAAGTGGATGAAGGAAAACAACCTGCTGCCGGACTGCGTGCTGTGCTCGCCGTCGCGGCGTACCCGCGAGACCCTGGAAGCGGTGCTGGCAGCCATCGGCTACGTCGAGAAGCGCCTGGAAGACCGCATCTACGAAGCCACCCCCGGCACCCTGGCCGCGCTGGTGGATGAGCGCCGGGACCTGGACCGGGTGCTGATCGTCGGCCACAACCCCGGCCTGGAAAGGCTGGTGGCACTGATGACCGAAGGCACCAGCAGCGACTACCGGGGCATGCCGCCGGCGGCCGTGGCCGTGCTCGGGTTCCCGCGCGAGGCGGCGATCGAGCCGGGCGTGGCCAGCCTGAACGCCTTCTGGTGGCCGTGAGTCGATGATCCTGGCACGGCCCGGCCGCTGCCTGCTGCCGGTGCTGCTGGTCTGCAGCCCGGCCTGGGCTGCCCCTCCACCCCCCACGCCGCTGCCGCCGGTGGCGGCGCTGGCGTCGGCCGAGTCGTCGCGTGTGCTGTACATGGACCTGCAGCGCTCGCGGATCGGCTTCGAGGTGCGCACCCGCTTCGGCCAGCGCATCGAAGGGCTGTTCCCGCACTTCGAGGGACGCGTCGAAGTGCTGTCCGATGGCCGCCACCAGGTGCACCTGAAGATGTTCACCCGCTCGGTGGAGATCCCGGGCAAGGACCGCTACACCGGCTGGATGCGCGGGCCGGAGTTCTTCGATGCCGGGCGCTACCCGTCGGTCGAGTTCGATTCGCTGCCCTACTGGCCGGACACCGTCGGCAACGGCGGCGACATCCAGGGCAGGCTCACCCTGCGCGGGGTCAGCCACCCGGAAACCCTGCGGGTGGAGAAGGCGGAATGTTCCCGACCCGGCTATGATTGCGATGTCGTCAGCCGCGGTACCGTGCAACGAGGCCGGTACGGCATGGACAGCTGGCAGCTTGCCTTGAGTGACCGAGTGACCTTCGTACTGCGAGCCCGCCTGAGCGAGGCGCCGAAACCGTGAATCTCCTGCTGCGTGTACTGGCGCTGGCAACCGTGTTGCTAGGCAGTGGCTGCGCGTCGCTGTCCAACGCCGAGCGCGACCGTGCCCAGGCCATCGCCGTGCAGGCCCGTTCGACCCAGGTCGACTGCCAGCGTGCCGACCGCTGTGCGCTGGATTCGCCGTTGCGATCCCTGGCCGGTCGCGCATTCAGCGAATCGACCGAAGCGCAGCCGCTGCACTTCGCCACCCTGCTCGACGAAGGCGAGGGTGCCCTGGTCGCCCGCCTGAACCTGCTGCGCAGTGCCACCCGCAGCATCGACCTGCAGACCTACATCTTCGACAAGGACGACAGCGCCCGGCTGGTCATCGACGAGCTGCTGGCCGCCTCGCGCCGCGGGGTGAAGGTGCGGGTGCTGATCGACCAGCTCTCGGCGATCTCCGACCTGGAGATCCTCGGTGCCCTGTCCGGCGCCCACCAGAACTTCCAGCTGCGGGTCTACAACCCGACCTTCGGCAAGGCCCGGCTGAACTACTTCGACTATGCCGGCAGCGTGCTGTGCTGCTTCCGCCGCTTCAACCAGCGCATGCACAACAAGCTGCTGGTCATCGACGATGCGATCGGCGTGGTCGGTGGCCGCAACTACCAGGACGACTATTACGACTGGGACCGCGAGTACAACTTCCGCGACCGCGACGTGCTGATCGCCGGGCCGGAAGCGCGGGCGATGGCCGCCAACTTCGATGCGTTCTGGCGCGCGCCGCGCAGCGTGCCCGCCGAACGGCTGAACGATGTCGGCCGCACCCTGCTCAACGCCGGCGTGCCGGCCATGCCGCCGGCGCAGTTCCGCCGCCCCGAGCGGGTGGAACGGGTCAGCGAGGAAGCCAACGACACCGACTTCATCACCCGCTCGTTCGTCGATACCGCGCTGCCGGTGCACTCGGTGCGCTACGTGGCCGACCTGCCGCGCAAGCACCGCCGCGAGCGCGCCAGTGCGCCGCTGGCTGGCCAGCACGTTACCGAGCCGCAGCTGGACGCCCTCATTTCCGGCGCGCAGAAGGAAGTGATCCTGCAGACGCCGTACCTGGTGCTGTCCAAGCCGGCGCAGAAGCTGTTCCGCGAGCTGCGCAAGCGGCCCGAACCGCCGCGCGTGGTGGTGTCCAGCAACAGCCTGGCGGCCACCGACAACCCGATCGTGTATGCGCTGTCCTACAAGTACAAGCGGCGCAACATGCGCGAACTGGGCTTCAACATCTTCGAATACAAGCCGTTCCCGCTGGATGCGCCGGTCGACTACCGCAACCTGCTGCCCGACCCGCTGGGCAGTGGCGGCAGCACCGTGGGCGACGCGGGCGTGCGCAATCCGCTGATCGGCGGCAGCGCAGCCGGCAGCAATGCCGGCGGTGGCAACGACGATGCACCGTCAACGCCGGCCACCGCGGACAGCGACGGGCAGGGCGCCCGCCCGGCCGTGGAGCATCCGCGCCTGGGCAGCGCCTACGAGAACAGCCGGGCGCGCCGTCGTGCCGCCGGCAGTGAAGTGGAAACGCGCCTGCTGCGTACCGAAACGCGGCCCTCGTTCCTGGGCAGCAAGGCGGTCAACAAGCCGCTGCCGGTCACCCGCAAGGGCGCGCGCATGGGCCTGCATGCGAAGTCGCTGGTGGTCGACCGCCGCATCGGCGTGGTCGGCACCCACAACTTCGATCCGCGCAGCGAGAACTACAACACCGAAGGCGCGGTGATCATCGACGACCCGGTGTTCGCCGAGCAGCTGGCGCAGAGCATCCTGCGCGACACCCACCCGCAGAATTCCTGGACGGTGGCGCCGCGCGCCAAGCCGCCGGTGCTGTCGGGGCTGAACTACAGCGTGGGCAAGGCGTCCGAAGCACTGCCCATCCTCGATTTCTGGCCGTGGCGCTACGCCACCGACTACGAGTTCCAGCCCGGCGTGGACTGCCCGCAGCCGCTGCCGCGGCAGAGCCCGGATTTCCATCGCTGCTACGTGCCCGTCGGTGACTTCCCCGAAGTGAACGTCGGCCCGAAATGGCTGCTGGTGCGCATGCTGACCGCATTCGGCGCCGGCCTCGTCCCCATTCTCTGAAGGTGCTTGCATGACCCAGGTGTTCCGCGAAGCTGTTTCCATCGACCAGCTCAATGCGCTCAGCCGTGGTACGGCCATCGATACCCTGGGCATCGCCTTCACCGCCGCCGGTGATGACTGGCTGCAGGCCACCATGCCGGTCGACGAACGCACCCGCCAGCCGTACGGCATCCTGCACGGCGGGGCCTCGGTGGTGCTGGCCGAAACCCTGGGCAGCAGCGCCGGCAACCTCTGCGTGGATACCGGCAAGCAGGTCTGCGTGGGCCTGGAGATCAACGCCAACCACGTGCGCGCTGTGCGCAGCGGCACCGTCACCGGCACTGCGCGTGCGGTGCACGTGGGCCGCAGCACGCAGCTGTGGGAAATCCGCATCGAAGACGAACAGGGCCGGCTGGTGTGCATCTCGCGGCTGACCCTGGCGGTGGTGGCTGCAGGCCACGGCTGAGGCCGATGTCCGGGCTGCCTGCTCCCGCCGCGCTGCCGCTGCGGATCATCGCCAGCGGTGCCTGCCTGCCGCGCCTGCGGGTGCCGTCGCAGCACTTCGACCAGCGCTGGAACAAGCCGGACGGCTGGGTCGAGCGGCACAGCGGCGTGGCCAGCCGCGGCCATGCAGCGCCCGACGAGCGGGCCTCGTGGATGGGCGCGCAGGCCGCACGCCAGGCCCTGCAGCAGGCCGGCCTGGTACCCACCGACATCGACTGCATCATCTCCGCCTGCGGGGTGATGGAGCAGGCCATTCCCTGCCAGGCCGTGCTGGTGCAGCGCGCCCTCGGCCTGGGCGCCAGCGGCGTGCCGTCCTTCGACGTCAACGCCACCTGCCTGGGTTTCGTGGTGGCGCTGGAAATGGCCGGCAGCCTGCTGGCGCTGGGCCGCTACCGGCGCGTGCTGATCGTCTGCAGCGACATTCCCAGTGCCGGCCTCGACCCGGATGACCCGCTGACCGCGCCGTTGTTCGGCGATGGTGCGGTGGCGATGCTGGTCGAACGCGCTCGCGACGGCCAGGCCTCGGCGCTGCTGGCCACCCGCCTGCGCACCTATGGCGACGGTGCCGAACTGTGCCAGGTGCCGACCTGCGGCACCGGCATGCGCCTGTTCGACGATGTGGATGCCTACCGCGCAGCCCATCATTTCCAGATGCAGGGCAAGGCGCTGTACCGCGAAGCCGCGCGGCGCCTGCCCGGCTTCCTGCAGGATCTGCTGGACAGTGCCGGCACCTCGCTGGCCGCGTGCGATGTGATCGTGCCGCACCAGGCCAGCGGCCAGGCCCTGGATCATCTGCAACGGGTACTGGGCCTGCCGCCGCAGCGGCTGGTGCGCATCCTGCGCGAGCACGGCAACCAGCTGGCGGCGTCGCTGCCGATGGCCCTGCACCAGGCCCTGATCGACGGCCGCCTGCCGCGTGGCGGTCAGGCCCTGCTGATCGGTACCGGCGCCGGCCTGGCGCTGGGCGGCGCGGTGCTGCGCTACTGATGGCCAGGGTCCTGGTCACCGGCGCCAGCGGCTTCATCGGCCAGCATGTCGCGCTGGCGCTGGCGGCACAGGGCTGGCAGGTGCGCGGCAGCGGGCGCGATGCGCTGCGGCTGCAGGCGCTGGCCGCGCACGGTATCGAAGTGGTTGCTGCCGATCTTGCCGAGGACGCCCTGGCGCCGCTGCTGCAGGGCTGCGATGCGGTGGTGCACTGCGCGGCGATGTCGCAGCCCTGGGGAACGGCAGCCGCATTCCAGCGGGCGAACGTGCTGGCCACCACGCGCCTGCTGCAGGCCGCGCAGGTCGCCGGCGTTGCCCGCCTGGTCCACCTGGGTTCGCCCAGCATCTATTTCCGCTTCGCCGACCAGTACGGTCTGGATGAACGCTTCCAGCCGCCACGGCGCTGGATCACCGACTACGCCCGCAGCAAATGGGAATCGGAGCTGGCCGTGGCCGCAGCCGCACGCCAGGGGCTGCACACCGTGGTGCTGCGCCCGCGTGCGGTGTTCGGGCCCGGTGACCGCGCGATCCTGCCCCGCCTGCTGGCGGTGGCGGCCAGCGGCCGTTTCCCGCTGATCCATGGCGGCCGCGCGCTCATCGATGTCACCCCCATCGACGATGCGGTGCAGGCGGTGAGCCTGGCGCTGCAGTCGGACGCGCGCTGCAGCGGGCGCGCCTACAACATCAGCGCGGGCACCCCGCTGCACGTGCATGCGCTGGTCAACGGCCTGTTCGAAGCGATGGACCTGCAGGTGCGCCTGCGGCCGGTGCCGCGCACCCTGGCGTTGGCTGCGGCCGGTGTGGCCGAGGCCGTGGCCCGCCTGCGCCCGGGCCGCCCCGAGCCGCGCCTGACCCGCTATGGCGTGGGCGTGCTGGGCTACTCGCAGACCTTGGATATCAGCGCCGCGCGGCGCGACCTCGGCTACGACCCGCGCACCGGCGTGCAGGCCGCGCTGCAGGCCTTCGCCACGCACTGGAAGCAGCACGCCTGCAAGCAGCACGGGGGCAGCGATGGCACGGCTTGAGTGGGAGCTGATCGAGGCCGGCCACTGCGTGCACCCGCAGCGCGCCGTGCGCCAGGGGGCCAGCTGGCATCGCTGCGAATTCCCGGCGCTGGTGGCATTGCTGCGGCATCCGCAGCGTGGCCTCATCCTGTTCGACACCGGCTATTCGGACGCCTTCCTGCAGGCCACCGCGCGCCTCCCCGAGCGCCTGTACCGCTGGGTCACGCCGGTGCACCTGGGCCCGGGCCAGAGCGTGCGCGCGCAGCTGCAGCAGCGTGGCATCGGCGCGGCCGACATCGGCCTGGTGGTGCTCTCGCACCTGCACGGTGACCATGTCGGTGGCGTGCTCGATTTCCCTGACGTGCCGCTGCTGTGTTCGCGCGCCGCGTGGCAGGACCAAGCCGCGCGCGGGCGCCTGCGTGCGCTCAGCGTGGGCCTGCTGCCCGCGTTGACCCGCGATGCGGCGCCGCGCATGGGCTGGCTGGAAAGCCTGCCGGAGGTGGACCTGCCGCGTCCCTTCGATGCCTTCGGCCGTGGCCGCGACGTGCTGGGCGACCGCAGCCTGCTGGCGGTGCCGCTGCCCGGCCATGCGGTGGGCCAGCACGGGCTGCTGTTCGAAGGGGCCGATGGCCGCCCGGTGTTCCTGGTGGCCGACGCCGCCTGGTCCAGCGCCGCCATCACCGATGGCGTGCCACCACCGCGGCTGGTCACCGCACTGCTTGGCCACACCGGCACCTACCGGCAGACCCTGCAGCGGCTGCAGCAGACCCAGCGCCAGGTCAGCGACCTGCAGCTGGTACCGGCCCATTGCGGGCAATGGCGGCCTGCCGCGACCCCGTAGAGTCGAGCTTGCTCGACTGCTGCCGGGCCCGGGCAGTCGAGCAAGCTCGACTCTACGCCCCCAGCAGCCCCGCCAACAGGACACCGTGTTCCCGCCCATGGCCGCGGTCAATAGGACTTATGGCCAGAATCGGCTGGCAGCGGCTGCGGCCCTCCGGTATCGTGCGCGGATGACTTCCCCCACTCCGGCCCCCCGTGGCGGCGTGGCGCGTGTGTGCCGTTACCTGTACCGCGTACCGCTGCTGTTGGTCCACATCCTCGTGTTCCTGCCGTTGATCCTCATCGGCATGCTTCCGCCGTGGGGCGAACTGCGCGTGGGCGATGCCACCTTCGGCGCCAAGGTCGTCAACTGGTGGCAGGGCGGCCTGATGTGGATCTTCGGCTTCCGCCTGGTGCAGATCGGTTCGGCGCTGCCGGGCGCGGTGCTGTTCGTTGCCAACCACGTCAGCTGGGTGGATATCTCCATCCTGCACAGCCAGCGCATGATGGGCTTCGTCGCCAAGCGCGAGATCGCCAGCTGGCCGGTGGTGGGCTGGCTGGCCGCGCGCGGGCAGACCATCTTCCACCAGCGTGGCAACACCGAATCGCTCGGTGGGGTCATGCAGGTGATGGCCGACCGCCTGCGCGATGGCAAGGCGGTGGGCGTGTTCCCGGAAGGGCGTACCCGGGGCGGCCACGAAGTGGGCCCGTTCCATGCGCGCATCTTCCAGGCCGCGGTTGAAACCGGCGTGCCGGTGCAGCCGGTGGCCCTGGTCTACGGCGCCCATGGCGACGCGCAGACCATCGTGGCCTTCGGGCCGGGCGAGAGTTTCTTCGCCAATTTCCTGCGCCTGCTCGGTGAGCCGGCGCGACGTGCGGAAGTGCACTTCCTGGCACCGATCGGTGCACAGGACCTGGAAGGCCGTCGACGCATCGCGGAAACCTCGCGCGCGCGTATCGTGGCGGCGATGGGCGGGCAGTGAGCGTGCGGTGGCACTGATCCCGCCACCCCTGCTGGATGCCGGTACGCCGACGCTGCATGCGGCTGACTACCAGCCGCCGCGCTGGCTGCGCAATCCGCACCTGCAATCCATGCTCAGCTCCAGCCGCATGCGGCTGCAGCGTGGCCTGCTGCTGCTGGCCGCCACCGGTGCGGTCAGCGAAGAACTGATACTCGATGGTGGCGACGGCGTGCGCCTGCAGGGCTGGCACAGCTACGTCGAAGGCCGCGAGCCGAAGGGCATGGCCCTGCTGCTGCATGGCTGGGAAGGCAGCGCCGAATCCAGCTACATGCGCATGGCGGCCGCGCGCATGATCGACCAGGGCTTCGACGTGGTGCGGCTGAACTTCCGCGACCACGGCAATACCCATCACCTCAATCCCGGCATCTTCCACTCCAACCGCATCGACGAAGTGGTGCAGGCGGCCGGTGACATCGCGCGGCGCTGGCCGGACCTGCCGCTGGTGGCTGCCGGTTATTCGCTGGGCGGCAACTTCGTGCTGCGCCTCGCCCTGCGCGCCCCTGCGGCCGGCGTGCCGCTGCAGCGTGTGGCCTCGGTGTGCCCGGTGCTCGATCCGGCGCTGACCATGGACAGCATCCAGAGCGGCCCGGCGATGTACGACTGGTACTTCCGCCGCAAGTGGGCCGGCTCGCTGCGCCGCAAGCGCGACCTGTTCCCGGAACTGAGCGACTGCGACGACCGCGTGCTGAAGCTGGACATCCGCGCGCTGACCACCTGGCTGGTCGAGCGCCATACCGATTTCGGCACGTTGCAGGCCTACTTCGATGGTTACTCGATCGCCGGCGACCGCCTGTCCACCTTGCAGGTGCCGGCCGACATCCTGATGGCCCAGGATGATCCGGTCATTCCTTACGCCACCTTCCGCGACTGGCAGCTGCCGCAGCACGCGCGGCTGGAAACCGCCTGCTGGGGCGGCCACTGCGGGTTCCTGGAAAACTGGCGCGGCGACGGCTTCTCCGAACGATGGGTGGCCCAGCGCCTGCAGCGGGTGCTGGCGGGCTGAACCGGCACCGGCGCGCAGCCCGCTACAATGCGGGTTTGCCATTGAACCGGACTGCCATGCAAGACCAGATTCTCCAGGCCCTGCGCCAGAACGACACCGCACAGGCCGTGCAGCTGGCACAGGCGTGGGTGCACGATGAACCCGGCCAGGCCCAGGCCCACCGCTGGCTGGCGCTTGCGCTGCAGCAGCAGGGCCAGCCCGAGGCCGCGCAGGAACCCCTGCAGCAGGCGCTGCTGCTGGCCCCGGACGATGCACAGCTGCACCTGCAGCAGGCCGGCCTGCTGCTGGCCCTGCACCAGTTCGAGGGCGCCGACGAAGCGCTGCTGCGCACCACCGACCTCAACCCCAACGCCTTCGAGGCGTACCTGATGCAGGCCCATCTGGCTATTGGCCGCAACGACATCGACACCGCCGCACGCCAGGCCACGCTGGCCGCCAAGCTGCAGCCGGAGCATCCGGAAGTGCTGGCGCTGCAGGGCATGGTGGCCCTGTACCGCGATGACGCCGACCGCGCGCTGCAGCTGCTGTCCGAAGCCGCCCGGCAGATGCCCGACGATCCGCGCGTGCTGTACGCCCTGGGTTCGGCCTACCAGGCCAAGGACATGCTGGCCTTTGCCGAGCAGGCCTTCCGCCGCGTGCTCGACATCAACCCGAAGATGACCAGCCTGCACGGCCTGGTGGTGCAGCTTGCGCTGCGCCAGGGCAACGTCGAGGCCGCCCACCAGCAGCTGCAGCAGGCGCTGCAGGTGCCGGGCCTGGATACGCCGGCGCTGCAGCGCCTCGGTGCCGAGATCGCCCTGCAGGCCGACCAGCCGATGCAGGCGCTGGAGCAGCTGCGGCCGATGCTGAAGGCCAACCCGGGCGACCGCCGCGTGGTCGAGCTGCTGCTGGCCTGCTGGCAGCGCCTGGGCCGCGAGGAAGAAGCCCGCGCCGACCTGGACGAGGTGCTGGCCGAGCAGCCGCAGCTGCCGCATCTGTGGCTGGCACGCCTGGCGCCGGAAGGCTTCGGCAGCCCGGGCGCGATTGCCGTGGCTGATCGCTGGATCGAGGCCATGCCCGAATTCGTCCCGGCCCTGGAAGCCCGCCTGCGCCTGCATGAAGCGGCCGGCGAAGCGGACGCCGTGGAGGCCCTGGCGGCCCGCATCGTCGCGCTGGAACCGGGCCGCATCAGTGGCGAAACCCGCCTGGTCGGCGCGCTGCTGGCGCGTGACCCGGCCGCCGCCGTTGCCCACGTGCAGGGCCTGGTCGACGCGGTGCCCGAGTCCCGTCGCCGCGAGCTGCGCACCTGGCTGGGCGAGGTGCAGGACCAGGCTGGCCAGCCGCGCGAAGCGCTGCGCACCTGGCTGGAGCTGCATGCCGAGCAGAACGCCGAGCGCCTGCCGCTGCCGCCGCAGGCCAAGGCACCGCCGAGCTGGCCCGACCTGGGCGAGGTCGATGCCGAAAGCGCTGCCTCCGCACCGATCTTCCTGTGGGGCGCGCCGGGCTCGGGCGTTGAACGCGTGGCGGTCACCTTCGCCGGGGCGAGCCCGGTGATGCGCAGCGACCGTTTCGCGCAGACCCCGCCGGATGACGCGTTCCAGAACTACTTCACCCTGCAGAAGCTCGCTTCCGGTGACCTCAGCCCCGAGGGACTGGTGAGCGGCTGGCGTGACACGCTGCGCCAGCGCGGCGTGCAGAACGACACCGTCATCGACTGGCTGCTGTGGTGGGACAACGCCCTGCTGTGGTCGCTGCGCCCGCACCTGCCGCAGGGCCGCCTCCTGGTGGTGCTGCGCGACCCGCGTGACATGCTGCTGGACTGGATCGCCTACGGCGCGCCGGCACCGTTCGCGGTCAACAACGTGGCCGAAGTGGCCGAGTGGCTGGCGCGTTCGATGGCCCAGGTGGCGACGCTGCACGAGCAGGATCTGTACCCGCACATGCTGATGCGCATGGACGACGTGGGCGATGATCCGCGCGTGGTCGCCGGCATGCTGCAGGAGCTGTTCAACACCTCGATCCCGCCGGCCGAGCGCATCGGCCCGCCGCGTTTCCCGGCCGGCCACTGGCGCCGCTACACCGACGTGATGAGTGCAGCGTTCGATCTGTTGACCCCGGTCGCGGTGCGACTGGGCTATCCCGAAGCGTAAGGAGCCCCCCATGCAGCTGAGCAGCAACAGCATCACCGCCGGCGCGCCGATCGACCGCGAATTCGCGGCCGGTGATGCCGCTGGTTTCGCCCCGAACCGCAACCCGCACCTGGCGTGGAGCGGCGTGCCCGATGGCACCCGCGCGTTCCTGCTGGTGTGCGTGGATCCGGACGTGCCGACCGTGCCCGACACGGTCGGCCGCAGCGACATGACCGTGCCGCGCGACCAGCCGCGTTGCGATTTCGTGCACTGGGTGATGGCCGATATCCCGGCGTCGGTGCACGAGATCGCCGCGGGCAGCTGCAGCGATGGCTTCGTCGCCAAGGGCAAGCCGGCACCGGCCGGCCCGGCGGGCAGCCGCCAGGGCGTGAACGACTTCACCGGCTGGTTTGCCGGCAACCCGGACATGGCCGGTGATTATCTCGGCTACGACGGCCCGTACCCGCCGTTCAACGACGAGCGCGTGCACCGCTACTTCTTCCGCGTGTTCGCGCTGGACGTGGCGACGCTGGACCTGCCGCAGCGCTTCACCGCCGCCGATGCCTACCGCGCCATGCACGGCCACGTGCTGGCCGAAGCCACGCTGCACGGCACGTACACGCTGAACCCCGCGCTGTAACGGCAATCCGGTAACGCCGGCCGCTGGCCGGCGTTGCTTTACTACTTTCTGTAGAGCCGAGCCATGCTCGGCTGCTTTCCACACAATCGAGCATGGCTCGACTCTACAAAGGCAAGCCGACTAGCAGTCGGCTCTACCAAAGCAGCCAAGCAATTATCGGCATTCAGGGCTTGCACCCTCCGGGTAGAGCCGGCCGCTGGCCGGCTGCATCGTGGGGTCGCTGCTGAAACGAAGAAGGGCGGCCCTGTGGCCGCCCTCCAGAAGCAAGCCGACTAGCAGTCGGCTCTACCACGCGTTGTTCGGCCTTACCGCTCGGTCGCCGACTCGACCACCATGTCCAGCACGTACGCCTGCGACGGCGCATCGGCCGGCGGGTTCTTCACCGCGAAGCGCTTCACGCGCACCACGTTGCGCACGCCGTCTTCGTGGGTGTAGCCCTCGATGCTGCCGTAGAAGTTCTCGAACTTGCCCGGCTCGCCCTGCTTCAGGCCCTTGTCGTCGAACTTCACCTCACGCACCTGCAGGCACTGGTAATCCGGAATCAGCGGGTGCGAGCACTTCTGGGTCTTCGCGGCCACTTCCAGGAACACGGTTTCGCCCGGGCCGCCGTAGCGGGTCTCGGCGGTCGGTTCCGGTGCGAATACCAGCACGTCGCCCTTGCCGGTGGTCAGGGTCAGCGCGCCATCGGCACCCTGCGCGGCCTTCAGCTCGCCCTGCAGGCGGCTGGACACCGCTTCGTCCAGCGCCATCAGCGCCTTGTCGGTGCAGGCCATCATGGTCGACACCATCGCGCCCACCTTCAGCGTGCCGTTGTCGAGCGTGTAGCCACCGCCGAGGCGGTTGCAGGTGTTGCTCACCGACAGGCGGCCATCGGCGAAGTCCAGGGTGACCGGCTTGTCATCGCGGGCGAACAGCGCATCGATGCGCGTGCCATCGGCCGCGGTGGCCTGCTTCAGCAACCAGTGCTGGCTCTGCAGGCGCTGCGCATCCAGGTGCGCCAGCGTCTGCTGGTCGGCTGCCTTGGTGGCGGCCGGGGCCACGTCGTCGCCACCGGTGCCGGCCGGGGCCGGGGTCTGGCTGCAGGCGGCCAGCAGGGCCAGCGGGAGGAGCAGGGTGAGCGTGCGGTTCATGGTGGTGAGTCTCCTTGAGGAACCTGGAAAAACGGGTCGGGACCGGGAATGGGGTTGCCCGGCCCCGGCGTTGTTCAGCTACCGGCAGGCAACCACAGCAGCAATGCGGCGCCCAGGGCGATGCGGTAAACGGCAAACGCGGTGAACGTGTGCGACTTGATGTAGCCCATCAGCCACTTCACTACGACGAAGCCGGTGATGGCGGCGGCAACGAAGGCCACGCCGACGTCGGTCCAGTTCTCGCTGGCCAGGTTTCCTTCCTTGGCCAGTTCCAGGAAGGTGTAGGCGCTGGCGGCGAACATGGTGGGAATGCCCAGCAGGAACACGAACTCGGCGGCGGCCGCGCGGCGGCTCAGGCCCAGCAGCATGGCCAGGAAGATCGCCGAGGCCGAACGCGAGGTGCCGGGGAACACGCCGGCCACTACCTGCGCCAGGCCCACGCCGATCGCCACCGTCCAGGTCACCTGGTCACGGTCGGGCAGGCGCGCGGTATACGCCTCCACCAGCAGCATCCAGACGCCGCCGATGATCAGCGCCCAGGCCACCGGGCCCACGGTTTCCGGCAGCGACCAGCCGGCCTTGCGCACCACCAGGCCGACCACGGCAGTCACCAGGAAGGCCGCGCCCAGCTTGAACACGTACTCGCGGTTCTCGCGCTGGCCGAAGCCGGTGGCCAGCTGCAGCAGGCGCTGGCGGAACACCAGCACCACGGCCAGGATCGCGCCGGCCTGGATGATGATGTTGAAGAAGTCCGAACGCGCGCCCAGCCAGTGCTGGGCAATCAGCAGGTGGCCGGTGCTGGAGATCGGCAGGAATTCGGTGAGGCCTTCGAGGATGCCCAGCAACAGGGCGGAGAGCAGATCGGACATGGGTGGAATGGGCGCCGGCAGCGGAAGGAAGAAGGTCGAGAGGATAGACGATCCCTGCCGCACCAAACGGGTGCGGAAGGGGATGCATGCACCCCTTTGGTGCGCACCGCTGTGCACCGCGCCGGGGCGCTCTGTTTGAAATCAACGACTTGCGTTCTCGAAAAAGTTGGCACGGTCATTGCTCTACCTCAAGCAGGCATTCATCCCCATCCGAGGTCGTACCGATGTCCGTGGAAAACGTTGAGAAGCTGATCAAGGACAACCAGATCGAGTTCGTCGATCTGCGTTTCGTGGATATGCGTGGCGTCGAGCAGCACGTCACCTTCCCGGTCAGCATCATCGAACCGTCGCTGTTCGAAGAAGGCAAGATGTTCGACGGCAGCTCCATCGCCGGCTGGAAGGGCATCAACGAGTCGGACATGGTCCTGCTGCCGGACCCGGCCAGCGCCTATGTCGATCCGTTCTACGCCGATCCGACCATCGTCATCAGCTGCGACATCCTCGACCCGGCCACCATGCAGCCGTACGGCCGTTGCCCGCGCGGCATCGCCAAGCGCGCCGAGGCCTACCTGAAGTCCTCCGGCATCGCCGAAACCGCGTTCTTCGGCCCGGAGCCGGAATTCTTCATCTTCGATTCGGTCCGTTTCGCCAATGAAATGGGCAACACCTTCTTCAAGGTCGATTCGGAAGAAGCTGCCTGGAACAGCGGTGCCAAGTACGACGGCGCCAACAGCGGCTACCGTCCGGGCGTGAAGGGGGGTTACTTCCCCGTTCCGCCGACCGACACCCTGCACGACCTGCGCGCTGAAATGTGCAAGACCCTGGAACAGGTCGGCATCGAAGTGGAAGTGCAGCACCACGAAGTCGCCACCGCCGGCCAGTGCGAGATCGGCACCAAGTTCAGCACCCTGGTGCAGAAGGCCGACGAACTGCTGCGCATGAAGTACGTCATCAAGAACGTGGCGCACCGCAACGGCAAGACCGTCACCTTCATGCCCAAGCCGATCGTCGGTGACAACGGCAGCGGCATGCACGTGCACCAGTCGCTGTCCAAGGGCGGTACCAACCTGTTCTCCGGTGACGGCTACGGCGGCCTGAGCCAGCTGGCGCTGTGGTACATCGGCGGCATCTTCAAGCACGCCAAGGCCATCAACGCCTTCGCCAACTCGGGCACCAACAGCTACAAGCGCCTGGTGCCGGGCTTCGAAGCCCCGGTCATGCTGGCCTACTCGGCCCGCAACCGTTCGGCCTCGTGCCGCATTCCGTGGGTGTCCAACCCGAAGGCGCGCCGCATTGAAATGCGCTTCCCCGATCCGATCCAGTCGGGCTACCTGACCTTCACCGCGCTGATGATGGCCGGCCTGGACGGCATCAAGAACCAGATCGACCCGGGCGCACCGAGCGACAAGGATCTGTACGACCTGCCGCCGGAAGAAGAGAAGCTGATCCCGCAGGTCTGCTCCTCGCTGGACCAGGCCCTGGAAGCGCTGGACAAGGACCGCGAGTTCCTCAAGGCCGGCGGCGTGATGAGCGATGACTTCATCGACGGCTACATCGCGCTGAAGATGCAGGAAGTGACCAAGTTCCGCGCGGCGACCCACCCGCTGGAATACCAGCTGTACTACGCCAACTGACCGGGCGGCGATGGCGGTGGGACCTCCCTCCCACCCGCCGCCATCGCCTCCGTTCTTCGCGGCTGGGGAGCCGCATGGCGGGCCCAGGCCCGTCGTGGTAGAGCGGACCGTTGGTCCGCTGCATTGGAAACGCGGGCCATTGGCCCGCTGACCCAGGGGCAAGAGAGAGACCGGATACGCGAATGGGCCGCCCTCCCTCCCGCGTCGGTCGTGCAAGGAGAGAGGCACGGCCGTCCCGGCCCATTACGTGTCCGGTGCAACAGCCACGGCCATCATCACGATGGCCCGTGGTTGCCTGATGCCATCGCGCGCTGGCGCGGTGGCCCCATCCACCATCGGGACATGCGCATGAAACTGATCTCCGCCATCATCCGACCGTTCAAACTCGACGAGGTCCGCGAGGCCCTCTCCGACGCTGGCGTGTCGGGCATCACCGTGACCGAAGTGAAAGGTTTCGGTCGCCAGAAGGGCCACACCGAGCTGTATCGCGGCGCCGAGTACGTCGTCGATTTCCTGCCCAAGATCAAGATCGAAACCGTGGTCACCGACGAGCGTGCCGACGCGGTGATCGAAGCGATCCAATCGTCCGCAGGCACCGGCAAGATCGGCGACGGCAAGATCTTCGTCACTGCCGTCGAGCAGGTCATCCGTATCCGCACCGGCGAAATCGGTGCCGACGCGCTGTAACCCCTTCCGGAGACTCCCCCAAATGAAGATGCGCCTTCTCACCGGGTGGCAAGCCCGGTTCCATCTCGTGTGCCTGTTGATGCTGCTCAGCGCGCTCGCCGCCGGTGCCTGGCCGGGCACTGCCAACGCCCAGGCCCAGGTCTCGCCGCTGCCCAGCGAAACCGTCGCGGTCGAGCCGCTGCAGGCTCCGGTGGCCGCGGCACCGGTTGCCGCCGAAGCCGCCGCGCCGGCCTTCGACCACGGCGACGTCGCCTGGATGCTGACCTCCACCCTGCTGGTGCTGCTGATGGTGGTGCCGGGCCTGGCTCTGTTCTACGGCGGCCTGGTGCGTTCGAAGAACGTGCTGTCGGTGCTCAGCCAGATCCTGGTGGTGTTCTCGCTGGTGCTGCTGCTGTGGGTGTCCTACGGCTACAGCGCGGTGTTCAGTGCGGGCAATCCGTTCTTCGGCTCATTCACCGAGTTCGCCTTCCTGAAGGGCTTCACCCCTGATTCGGTCGGCAACACGCCCATCAAGGGCCTGCCGGATTATCTGTTCGTCGCCTTCCAGTCGACCTTCGCCGGCATCACCACCGCGCTGATCGTCGGCGCCTTCGCCGAACGCATCAAGTTCCGCGCGGTGCTGCTGTTCTCGGCGCTGTGGTTCACCCTCAGCTACATCCCGATGGCGCACATCGTCTGGGGTGGCGGTTACCTGGGTGAAATGGGCGCGATCGATTTCGCCGGTGGCACCGTGGTGCACATCAACGCGGGCGTCGCCGGCCTGGTTGGCGCGTGGTTCCTCGGCAAGCGCCTGGGCTATGGCCAGACCGCGCTGAAGCCGCACAACGTGCCGTTCACCTACATCGGCGCGATGCTGCTGTGGGTGGGCTGGTTCGGCTTCAACGCCGGCTCGGCCGCTGCGGCCGACACCGTCGCTTCGCTGGCCTTCCTCAACACCGTGCTGGCCACTGCTGCGGCGGTGCTGGGCTGGACGCTCACCGAAGCGATCACCAAGGGCAAGCCGTCGGCACTGGGTGCAGCGTCGGGTGCGGTGGCCGGCCTGGTCGGCATCACCCCGGCCTGCGGCACCGTGGGCCCGCTGGGCGCCATCGTCATCGGCCTGGTCGCCGGTGTGGTCTGCGTGTGGGGCGTCACCGGCCTGAAGCGCCTG
The DNA here is from genome assembly GCF_003086795.1 of Stenotrophomonas sp. SAU14A_NAIMI4_5. Classification (NCBI taxonomy): domain Bacteria; kingdom Pseudomonadati; phylum Pseudomonadota; class Gammaproteobacteria; order Lysobacterales; family Lysobacteraceae; genus Stenotrophomonas; species Stenotrophomonas sp. SAU14A_NAIMI4_5. Next base: position 195,123 of record NZ_CP026003.1, read on the forward strand.
CTGAAGGTGGACGACACCGCCGACGTGTTCGGTGTGCACGGCGTCGGCGGCATCGTCGGTGCCATCCTCACCGGTGTGTTCAGCGCGCAGTCGCTGGGCGGCACCAAGGCCGATCTGGATATCGGCCACCAGGTGTGGGTGCAGGTGGTCAGCGTCGGCCTCACCGTGGTCTGGTCGGCGGTGGTCACCGCGGCCATCCTGCTGCTGGTGAAGGTGGTGGTCGGCCTGCGCGTGACCGAAGAGGCCGAACGTACCGGCCTGGATGTCACCTCGCACGGCGAATCGGCCTACGAGGCCTGAGGTAACGGCGGGCAGCCTTCTGCCCTTGCGGGTGCCATGAGCCCTGGTGGGTGCCGACCGTTGGTCGGCACTCCCCCTCGGCCCTCTGTTCTGGTGGGGGCCATGAGTTCTGGTGGGTGCCGACCGTTGGCCGGCACTCCCCTTGCCCTGGTGGGTACCGACCGTTGGTCGGTACTCCCCTTGCCCTGGTGGGTACCGACCGTTGGTCGGTACTCCCCTTGCCCTGGTGGGTACCGACCGTTGGTCGGTACCGCGTCATGCATCGTACCGCGTCATGCATCGTCGCGTGTGATCGCGCACAATCAAGCGCATGCACCCGATCCGCACCCCCCTGATGCTCTCGGCCTGCCTGCTGCTGGCCGCCTGTGCTTCCGCGCCGCAGGAAAGCCGCAATCCGCTGGCTACCTGGGTGCCTTCGCCAAACCAGAACGCGCGCGATCCGGTCGTCATCGTCATCCACCACACCGAACAGGATTCGGTGCAGCAGAGCCTGCACACGCTGCGCACCGCCAACAGCGGCGGCCGGGTCAGTGCGCACTACCTCATCGGTGCCGATGGCCACCGCTACCAGCTGGTCAGCGACGAGCGCCGCGCCTGGCATGCCGGCTCCGGCCGCTGGGGCACCATCACCGATCTCAACTCGGCCTCCATCGGCATCGAGCTGGACAACAACGGCAGCACGCCGTTCACGCCCGCGCAGATCGCATCGCTGATCCTGCTGCTGCGTGACCTCACCGAGCGCCTGAACATCCCGCCGCGGCAGGTGATCGGCCACGCCGATCTCGCGCCGACGCGCAAGGCCGACCCCAGCCGCTTCTTCCCTTGGCAGCAGCTGGCCGAGGCCGGCTTCGGTGTATGGCCGCGTGCCAGCGATGGCCCCGCACCGGACGGTTTCGATGCGTGGAATGCGATGGCGCGTTTCGGTTACCCGATGGAGGATCGCGAAGCGGCCGTCGCCGCCTTCCATCGCCGCTTCCGCGGCAGTGACGACCTGCCGAAGATGCTGGACGCCGAAGACGCGCGCATCCTGCATTCGCTGCTGCTGCAGACGCCGTAGCCTGAACACCCGCCGGGCGCGCCCGGCACAAGGTTGCCGGGCCACCATCGGCCCCACTACATTGCGACGATGATCACTGTTACCTCGCCGCGCGCGCTCCTCACCTTCGTGGCCGTCGCCCTGCTCGCCGGCTGCGCCACCACCGGCACCCGTCCGGGCACACCGGCCGCCAAGCCCGCTGCCGCCACCTACGCCAAGGTCGACTGGAAGGTGTTGCCGGCGGTCTCCGATGCCGACCTGCAGGCCGGCTTCGTTGCCTGGCGCAGCAGCTGCACCCGCCTGAAGAACGATGCGGTCTGGGCCCAGCTCTGCGCGACCGCAGCCACGGTATCCGACAAGGATCCGGCGGCGATCCGGCAGTTCCTGCAGCGCGACCTCGATGTTTACGCACTGCGCGCCGGGGGCCACCAGGCCGATGGCCTGATCACCGGCTACTACGAACCCATCTACCCCGGCAGCCTGACCCGCACGGCCACCGCCACGGTGCCGGTGTATGGCACGCCCGACGATCTGATCGTGGTGCAGCTGGACAGCCTCTACCCCGAGCTGAAGGGCAAGCGCCTGCGTGGCCGCCTCGACGGCAAGGTGCTCAAGCCCTATGACGACGCCGGCACCATCGCCAGCAAGGGGTCCAAGGCGCCCGTGCTGGCCTGGCTGACCGAACCGATGGACCTGCAGCTGCTGCAGATCCAGGGCTCGGGCCGCGTGCGCCTGGCCGATGGCACCCAGGTGCGGCTGGCCTATGCCGAGCAGAACGGCCACCCCTACCGCGCCATCGGCCGCTGGCTGGTGGACCAGGGCGAGCTGAAGAAGGAAGACGTCACCATGGACGCGATCCGCGCGTGGGCGAAGGCGCACCCGGCGCGCGTGCCGGAGCTGCTGCGCAGCAACCCCAGCTACGTGTTCTTCGTGCGCAGCGCCGACAGCCCGGAAGGCCCGCGCGGGTCGCTGAATGTGCCGCTGACCGCCGGCTACAGCGTGGCGGTCGACCGCAGCGTGGTGCCGCTGGGCAGCCTGCTGTGGCTTTCCACCACGCGCCCGGACGGCAGCCCGGTGGTGCGCCCGGTGGCCGCGCAGGACACCGGCGGCGCCATTGCCGGCGAGGTGCGCGCCGACCTGTACTGGGGCAGCGGCGATGCCGCCGGCAAGCTGGCCGGCGACATGAAGCAGAAGGGCAACCTCTGGATGCTGTGGCCGAAGGGTGCACCCCTGCCGAACTGAACCGGCAAGGGGTCGGATCCCTTGCCGTAGGCAAGGGCTCTGACCCCGAATGGCTGATAATGGCGCCATTCCGAACTCTCCGGCCGCCGCTGCGGCCAGGACCCCTGCAATGAAGAACATCAAGAACAACACCGCCAGGAAGTACTACAAGCACTGGGCCGAATCGGGCCTGGGCAAGGGCAACGTGCTGATGGAAGCCCGCGGCGAGAAGATCGTGCGCCAGGTGGAAATCTACGGCACCAAGCTGGTCTGGGCCGACGAGCACGGCCAGAGCGACGACCGTTTCCTGCTGGCCGACCAGCCGGTGTCGTTCCTCGATTTCGACGAGGACGATGAGATCTCCGCGCGCGAATTTGAAAGCGCTTGGAAGAAGGCCAGGGAAGCCACCGGCTACCCGGTGTAAACACCGCTCCACCCCGCCTTAGTAGAGTCGAGCCATGCTCGACTGCTCCACCGCCCTCGTAGAGTCGAGCTTGCTCGACTGCTCCACCGCCCTCGTAGAGTCGAGCTTGCTCGACTGCTCCTGACAACGGCAGTCGAGCAAGCTCGACTCTACGGGCTTTGCGCCTGAAATGTTATATGATTACATTTCATCCGCACCCTTCCACCCCCATGAAAACCTCCACGCTGGTGGCCGCCCTCGCGGCTGCCCCGTTCGCCCCTGAAGCGTTCGCACAGTCCGCCGATGCCGCGCTCACCCTCGGCAAGGTGCAGGTGCACCAGCACGGCGAAGGCCAGCTCAGCGCACACCAGGTGCTGACCTCGGTGGACGTGCTCGGCGCGGACCAGATCGAAGACCGCAACGTCTCGCACAGCTGGGAACTGCTGGGGCAGATGCCCGGCATCCAGCTCACCGAAACGCGGCAGGGTGCGGAGTCGGGCAAGGTCAGCTTCCGCGCCTTCAACGGCGAGGGCTACCTCAACGCCATCAAGACCCTCATCGACGGCATCCCCAGCAACGTCAACAGCGGCAACCAGCGCTTCATCGACATGCTGTTCCCGCTGGAAATCAGCTACATCGAAGTGGTGCGCGGGACCAACGATCCGCGCTACGGCCTGCACAACATCGGCGGCAACGTGAACTTCGGTACGCGCCAGGGCGGCAACTACACCGATGCGCGGCTGGCCTACGGCAGCTACAACACCCGCGATGCGCAGCTGGCGATCGGCCGCGAAAGCAATGGCTTCGCGCAGAACTACTTCATCGGCACCCAAGCCAGCGATGGCTACCGCGACCACGACACCTCGAAGAAGTACTCGCTGGGCGGCAAATGGTTCTACGGCTCGCTGGACGACGGCCTACGCGTGGGCCTGACCGCGCGCGCCTATCACCACGAAGCGGACGAGCCCGGCTTCATGACCGCCAACGAACTGCGCACGCATCGTCGTGGCAGCGACCTGCGCAACGCCAACGATGGCGATGACCGCGACATGCGCCAGATCGCCGCGCACGTGGACCTGAAGCTGTCCGACGCGCTGACCTTCGGCACGCGGCTGTACTACAACCGTTATGAAGACGACCGCCGCGTGACCTTCAGTGACCTGCCCACCGGCAACCTGCCGCGCCAGCGCCGCGTGTGGGATGAGCGCCAGACCGGCCTGCTCAGCACGCTCACCTGGCAGGCCAGTCCCGCGCTTACCGTCGAAGGCGGCCTGAACTACGAGCAGCAGGACAACGGCTACATCCGCGAGCGCTACGCCTACGCCGAACCCACCGATTACAGCCAGGCGCCGGCGCGCGTGCAGAACAACGACCGCCACAGCTTCGACAACTGGGGCGCCTACGTGCAGGCCATCTACCAGCCCGCCGAGGCGTGGAAGATCGTGCCGGCCTACCGCGTCGACCGTTTCAGTGGCAGCACGCACCTGATGACCGGCGTCAGCGGCCGCCTGCAGGACTACGGCACCATCGGCCAGCCCAAGCTGAGCGTCATCCACAGTCTGGGCCAGACCACTCACGTCTACGCCAACTGGGGCCGCACCTTCCAGGTGCTGACCGGCTCCACTGCGCCGGCTTACCTCACCCCGGGGCAGGCGCCGATGCAGCCGTCCACCAACACCGGCATGGAGCTGGGCCTGAAGTTCGAGCCGTTCGCCGGCAGCCAGGCACGCCTGGCGGTGTGGCAGCAGGATGCGGAAAACGAGGTGTCCAACATGCCGGCCACCGGCACCACGGTCACCCTGGGCAAGACCCGTCGCCGCGGCGTGGACGCGCAGCTGAGCCTGCAGCTGGGCGATGACTGGACGGTGTGGGCCTCGCACGCCTACCAGGAAGCGAAGATCACCCGCGACGACCGCGATGCCGGCATTTCGCTGCAGGGCAGGGAAGTGGCCGCCACCCCGCGTCATATCAGCAACCTGGGCGTGGACTACCGCGCCAGCGACGCGCTGCGCCTCGGTCTGCAGGCCCGCGCGCAGGGCGATTACTACCTGGAAGAGCGCAACGAGGCCGGCAAGTTCGGCAGCTTCGCCGTGCTCGACCTCAGCGCCGCGTACCAGATCAATCCACGCTGGAGCGTGGACCTGCAGCTGAAGAACGTCACCGGCCGCGAGTACGCCTACGCCTGGTACGACAGCTTCTTCTGGGACAGCGCTCGCCCGATGTTCTCGCCGGCCCCGGGCCGCAGCGTGTTCGTCGGCCTGAACATGAAGCTGTAGCCCGGATGGGGTCGGATCCCTTTCCGCCAGGAAAGGGCTCTGACCCCGGGCAGGTTCATGCCACCGCGTTGTAAGGCTCGATCCGCGCCAGCACCTCGGCCAGCTTCTCCTTGGTCATCGCCGCATCGAAATCCGCCTGCAGTCCGATCCAGAACTTGTCGGACACGCCGAAGTAACGGGACAGCCGCAGTCCGGTATCTGCAGTCACGGCGCGCTGGCCGGTAACAATCTCGCCGATCCGGCGCTGTGACACGCCGATCGCTTTGGCCAAGCGGTACTGGGTGATGCCCAGCGGCTCCAGAAACTCATGCAGCAGGATCTCGCCGGGAGCGGGGTAGGGGACGGTTCGCATGCGCGCGGCTCCTTCAGTGGTAATCGACAATTTCGACTTCGGCGGGGCCTTCTCGGGTCCAGACGAAGCACAATCGGAACTGATCATTGATGCGGATGCTGTACTGGCCGCACCGGTTTCCGTGCAACGGCTCCAAGCGATTGGCCGGAGGTATGCGCAGATCCCGCAGATCGGCCGCAACGTTGAGCATCGCCAGCTTGCGCAGGGCAGCGGCTTCGATGTGGCGCCACCTCGGCACGCGTTGGCCATCGAACAGCGCCTGCGTGCGTTTGCAGCCGAACGACTGGATAGGCATGGTAGTAACGATTGTCGATAGTATCGTAAGGCGTTAGTATTCGATCAGCAAGCCTGGCATGTAATTCCCAGGCACGACGTCCGGTGACGCATACGAAGTGATCTGATGCCCGCCCCCCGTTTTGCACTACATTGGTGCAATGTCCGACCCCGCACCCCCGCCGTCCCTCGATGCCCTCGGCACGCCGCTGGCCTGGGCCGGGGCCGATGGCCGCATCATCGGCTGCAATCCCGCCTTCGCCCGCTGGCTGGGCGTCAGCGTCCGCCGCCTGATCGGCCAGCCGCTGGCCGCGCTGGAAGTGCAGGGCGAGGCGCTGGCCCATTTCCTTGCCCGCGACGAGCGCGACAGTCTGCGCCTTAACCGCCTGGCGCTGGCCCTGCCGGGTGAGGGCGCGCGCTTCGCCGAGGGCTGGATGAGCCGCCGCGACGATGGTGGCTGGCTGCTGGAAGCGCATCCGGTCGACGAATTCCCGGGCCTGGACCCGACCCAGGCCCTGCCCAGCGCGCTCAGTGCCGCGCTGAAGGGCCTGGCCCACGAGCTGCGCAATCCGCTGGCCGGCCTGAAGGGCGCGGCGCAGCTGCTGGCCCGCCGTGCCGCCCAGCGCGATGCCAGCGAGCGCGAGCTGATCGAGCTGATCGGTTCGGAGATCGAACGCCTCAACGGCCTGCTCGACCAGCTGCTGTCGCCGGCCCCGGCCGCACCGCATGCGCCGCTGAACATCCATGCCTCGCTGGAACGCGTGCTGCGCCTGGCCGAGAGCGAGGCCGGCTGGGCCGTGCGTCTGCAGCGCGACTACGACCCCAGCATTCCCGAACTCGATGGCGATGCCGACCGCCTCACCCAGGCGGTGTGGAACCTGGTGCGCAACGCCATCCAGGCCGGCGCCGGGGTCATCACCCTGCGCACGCGCGTGGAGCATGGCGTGCGCATCGCCGAACAGCTGCACACCCTGGCCCTGCGCCTGGAAATCGCCGACGACGGCCGTGGCGTACCCGAGGAACTGGCCGAGCACCTGTTCCTGCCGCTGGTCAGTGGCCGCGCCGAAGGCACCGGTCTGGGTCTGGCGCTGGCCCAGCAGGTGGCGCGCGAACACCGCGGCACGCTCACCTACCGCTCGCGGCCGGGACATACCGTGTTCACCCTGCTGCTGCCGATCGGCAACGGCGCCGCCCCGGCCGAGGAGGCCCCGCGCGATGTCTGATTCCCCTATCTCCGCGCAGCGCATCTGGGTGGTCGACGATGACCGCGCCGTGCGCTTCGTGCTGTGCACCGCGCTGCGCGAGGCCGGCTACCAGGTCGTCGATTTCGACAGCGCCGCCCCCGCCCTGCAGGCCTTGAACGAAGGGCCTGCACCGGCACTGCTGTTCACCGATGTGCGCATGCCCGGCGACGATGGCCTGGTGCTGCTGGACAAGCTGAAGGCTGCGCTGCCGCAGCTGCCGGTGGTGGTGATGTCGGCCTACACCGATGTGGCCAGCACGGCGGGCGCGTTCCGCGGTGGCGCACACGAGTTCCTGTCCAAGCCCTTTGACCTCGACGATGCAGTCGCGCTGGCCCAGCGCGTGCTGCCCGCCGTGGCACCAGCACTGGCCGCGCCCGCCCCGGTGGCCGAAACGCCCAGCGACCAGCCGCCACAGCTGGTGGGCGACACGCCACCGATGCGCGCGCTGTTCCGCGCCATCGGCCGGCTGGCGCAGGCACCGCTGGCGGTGCTCATCACCGGCGAAACCGGCACCGGCAAGGAACTGGTGGCCAACGCCCTGCACCGCGAATCACCGCGTGCGCAGGGCCCGTTCGTTGCGCTCAATACCGCCGCCATCCCCGCCGAACTGCTGGAAAGCGAACTGTTCGGCCACGAGGCCGGCGCGTTCACCGGTGCGCAGCGCCGCCACATCGGCCGCTTCGAGCAGGCCAACGGCGGCACGTTGTTCCTCGATGAAATCGGCGACATGCCGCTGCCGCTGCAGACGCGCCTGCTGCGCGTGCTGGCCCAGGGCGAATTCTTCCGCGTCGGTGGCCGCGAGCTGATCCATGTGGATGTGCGCGTGGTCGCTGCCACCCACCAGGACCTGGAAGGGCTGGTCGCGCAGGGGAAATTCCGTGCCGACCTGCTGCATCGCCTCGATGTGGTGCGCCTGCAGCTGCCGCCGCTGCGCGACCGCCGCGAGGACATCGCGCAGCTGGCCACCACCTTCCTGGCCGCCGCCGCGCACAAGCTGGACACGCCGCCGAAGCGGCTCACCGCCGCGGCCCTGCAGGCGCTGCGCGAGCACGACTGGCCGGGCAACGTGCGTGAACTGGAAAACGTCTGCTGGCGCATGGCTGCACTCGCCGCCGCCGACACCATCGGCGTGGCCGACGTCGATACCGCGTTGAACCGCAGCCGCAGCCGTCGTGGCAGCAGCGCGGGTGCCGATCCGGGCCAGTGGGAAACGCTGCTGTCCGAATGGGCGCGGCGGCAGCTGGCCGAAGGTACCGAAGGCCTGCATGCACAGGTGCGCGAGCGCGTGGACCACGCCCTGCTGGAAGCCGCGCTGCAGATCACCCATGGCCGACGCGCCGAAGCCGCCGCACGGCTCGGCCTGGGCCGTAACACGCTGACCCGCAAACTGGGCGCCGGCCGCCGCCGCGGGGGCCATTGAACGCCCCCTGCACGCGGTCCTCGCGCCCGCTTGCCGAACTGTTGATCCGCCATGGACGATGCCGTCCGTAGTGTTCCCTGCAAGGAGTTTCCTGATGCGCCTGTCATTTGCCATCCTGCCGCTGTCTGCCGCCGTGCTGCTGTCTGCCTGTGGCAGCGCGCCGCAGAAGCCGCAGCCCACGCCGCCGCCGGTGGTCACTACGCCCGTGGCCCAGCTGGCCGAAGCCAACCTGGCGCCGGCCTCGGCCAGCATCGTCAGTGGCCGCCTGGTGCTGAAGACCGAAAGCGGTGGCGTGCACCTGACCGGCCTGGTCGGTGGCCTGCAGCCGATGCAGCAGGCGGGTTTCCATATCCACGAACGCGGTGACTGCAGCGCGGTGGATGCCAGCAGTGCCGGCAACCACTTCAACCCCGCCGCCAGCGCGCACGGTCGTGCGGGCAGCGGCAAGCATCATCTGGGTGACATCGACAACCTGCAGGCTGATGCCCAGGGCCGCGCGAATGTCGATGTGCACCTGAAGGGCGTTACCCTTGGGGGAGGCGCCGCCACCGATATTGCCGGACGTGCACTGGTCGTGCATGCCAACGCCGATGACTATCGCAGCCAGCCCGCCGGCAATGCCGGCGTCCGCATCGCCTGCGGTGTGATCCGGGTTACCCGCTGATCGCCACGGGCTTCATTCCAAGGAGAGTTCCATGCGTCTGATCCATACCTCGCTGTTCGCGGCCATCGCCGCCCTGGGCCTGGCGGCCTGCAACCAGCAGCCGGCAGCCCCGGAAGCCGAAGCCCCGGCGACCACCCCGGCCGAAGGTTCGGCAGCACCGGCTGATCCGGCCGCTGCACCGGCCACCGAAGCCGCTCCGGCCACCGATGCCACGGCCAGCGCCGAACTGGCACCGACCCAGGGCAACGAGACCAAGGGCAGCGTCACCTTCAAGGTCGTCGACGGCAAGGTGCACGTGACCGGCCAGATCACCGGCCTGAAGCCGGGCAGCGAGCACGGCTTCCACATCCACGAGAAGGGCGACTGCAGCGCGCCGGACGGCATGAGCGCCGGCGGCCACTTCAACCCGGGCAAGCAGGACCACGGCAACGTCTCGGCCGATCCGCACCACGGCGGCGACATGCCCAACATCAAGGCCGACGACAAGGGCGTGGCCACCATCGACGGCCCGGTCTCGAGCAACGTCAACATCGGCAAGGGTGATGACTTCGACATCATCGGCCGCGGCCTGATCGTCCACGCCGATGCGGACGACTACAAGACCCAGCCGACCGGCAACGCCGGCGCGCGCTTGGCCTGCGCGGTCATCCAGAAGGCCCCGTAAGGCACAACGAAGAACGCCGGCGAACGCCGGCGTTTTTTTTCAGCGGTAGTGCCGGCCGCTGGCCGGCAATCGCAGATCAGCGCGCCAGCAGCTCGCGCGCGTCCTGCCCGGCCTCGCAATGCACGAACAGCACCGGCACGCCGTGCGCTTCCAGCACTGCGGCCATCTGCCGCTGGCGCATCAGGAACTGCTCGTAGATGCCCTGCAGGCGGTCGCAGTCGCCCTTGCTGTGGTTGTAGTACGCGCACCAGCCGGCCGGATCGAACAGCGCCATGCGTGCCTCGCCCTGCGTATAGCGCAGCAGCGGCTCGGGCGCGTTTTCCAGCCACTCGTCCTGGCCCGGGGCCATGATCGCGGTCTCGATCAGCGGCCACAGCGCGGCCAGGCCCTGGTTGTCGTACTGCATCGACATCATCGCGGCCAGGTCGTTCACGGTGAAGTAGCGCGCGTGCTCGATGCGGGCACCGAAGCTGTTCTGCGCCATCAGCGCCGTATCGGCATGGGCCATGCCATTGGCCAGCAGCACCTCTTCCAGCGCATCGGCCACGGCCGTAGTGGTGGCCACGTCGCTGCCGGTCAGCAGGAAGGGCACCACGCGCAGGCCACCGCCCACCAGCGTCGCATCGGCCTGGAACGGCAGCGGCACTTCACCATCGGCGCCGGCACCGAAGGCCAGCAGGCGCGGGCCCTGGCTGCGGCCGGGGGCACGCATCTGCAGTTCTTCCAGGCGGCGGTGGATCGGCCAGCCCGGGCGCAGGATTTCAGCGGGGTCGAAATGGGCGGCGGCGAACACCAGGTCCAGCTCGGCCACCTGCGGCACCAGCTTGGCCAGGTCACGGCCGATACGGTCGGCCAGTTCACCGGCCTGGTCGGCGCTGAGCACCGCCTGGCGGGGGATTTCGCCGTTGGCCAGTTCCAGGGCCAGCACGCCAAGGGCATTCATCGCGGGGTCGGGTTTGCTCATGGTTCCACGGTTGGCCCATCACAGGGCGGCAGCTACACTTGGCTCCATTATGCCTGCTCCGTCGTGCAGGCCATGTTGCAGACACCCTCATCCATGCCAGGTATCTCCATGCCCAACGCTCGTCCCGTCGCCATCCTCGGTGGCGTCCGCATTCCGTTCTGCCGCCAGAACACCGCGTATTCGGATGTCGGCAACCTCGGCATGTCGGTGCGGACACTGGGTGCGCTGGTCGAACGCTTCGGCCTGCACGGCCAGCAGCTCGGCGAAGTGGCGATGGGCGCGGTCATCAAGCATTCCAGCGACTGGAACCTGGGCCGTGAAGCCACGCTGTCCTCGGGCCTGTCGCCGTTGACCCCGGGCATCACCCTGCAGCGCGCCTGTGGCACCTCGCTGGACAGCATCATCACCGTGGCCAACAAGATCGCCCTGGGGCAGATCGAATCGGGCATCGGCGGCGGCTCGGACACCACCTCCGACGTGCCGATCGTGTACGGCAAGAAGCTGCGTGCACGCCTGCTGGCCGCCAACCGGGCCAAGAGCACCGGCGACAAGATCCGCGCGCTGACCGCCGGCTTCAAGCTCTCCGAACTCAAGCCCGAGTTCCCTGGCGTGGCCGAGCCGCGTACCGGCAAGAGCATGGGCGACCACTGCGAGGACATGGCCAAGGAATGGAACATCTCGCGTGATTCGCAGGACGAATGGGCGGTGTCCTCGCACAAGAAGCTGGCCGCTGCCTACGAGAGCGGCTTCTTCAACGACCTGATCGCCCCGTTCCGTGGCGTCGAGCGGGACAACATCCTGCGCGCGGATACCTCGCTGGAAAAGCTGGCCACGCTGAAGCCGGCCTTCGACAAGGTGTCGGGTCGCGGCACGCTGACCGCCGCCAATTCCACCCCGCTCACCGATGGTGCCGCCGCGGTGCTGCTGGCCAGCGAGGAATGGGCCCGCGCGCACGGCCACGAGCCGCAGGCCTACCTGCGCGATGCCCACGTGTCCGCGGTGGATTTCGTGCACGGCGAAGGCCTGCTGATGGCCCCGACCGTGGCCGTGCCGGAGATGCTCAAGCGCAACGGCCTGACCCTGCAGGATTTCGACATCTATGAGATCCACGAAGCCTTCGCCGCGCAGGTGCTGTGCACCCTGCGTGCGTGGGAGAGCGAGGATTACTGCCGCAACCGCCTGGGCCTGGATGCACCGATGGGCCGCATCGACCCGGACAAGATCAACCTGCTGGGTTCGTCGCTGGCCACCGGCCACCCGTTTGCCGCCACCGGTGCCCGCGTGATCGCGACGGCGGCCAAGCAGCTGGCCGAACGCGGCGGCGGCCGCGCGCTGGTGTCGATCTGCACCGCCGGTGGCATGGGCGTGGTGGCGATCGTCGAACGCTGATTGCATCCATCGAACAACAAAAAACGCCGCCCATCGGGCGGCGTTTCTTTTGGTGGGTGCCGACCGTTGGTCGGCACACCTCAGCCATGCTCACGGCACCCGCGGGTTGCCGAACTCGTCGCGCACCTCATTGGCGTCATACACCGGCGGCTGCGCGGCAGCAGGCAGCTCTTCCACCGTGCTGCGCGGCGCCACATCGGCCGCATGCACCAGCGCCACGCTGTCCTCGCCACGCTGCAGGCGCAGCGCATTGGCCAGGCACTGTGCGGCCAGTGCGTGTTCGCCACGCTGGGCAAACGCTTCACCCAGCGCCTCCCATGCCGGCGCACCGGCACCGGCCGCGATGGCCTCGTGCAGGAACGCATCGGCGGCATCCCACTGCTGCTGGGCGAGGGCGATGCGGCCCTGCGCCAGGCGCAGCGCAGCCGAATCCTCATGCACGTTGCGCCAGCGCGCCAGGTTGGCCTGGCGGGTGGCCAGGCGTTCGGCAGGCAGGCGGCCATACAGCGCCACCAGCTCATCGTCCCAGCGATGGTCCAGCGCCTGCTCCAGGGCCAGCAGCGCCGGCTCGTCCCAGTCCAGGGCCACCGCACGGGTGGCGTAGGCGGCCACCACGTCCGGGGTCGGTCGCAGCGCCTTCGGCGTGGCTTCCCACTGCGCGGCCAGCGCGTTCACATCGCCTGCTTCCAGCAGGGCCTGCGCAGCGAGGCGGGCTTCCAGTTCGCTGCTGGCATCGGTCGGAAGCACCTTGCTCTGCCGCAGCGCACCCAGCTGGCCGTACGCCTCGTGCGCGCGCCCGGCCTGCGCCAGCGCTTCGGTACGCAGCCACAGGCCACGCGGCGGCAGCGGCTGGATCGCCGCCACGTCCAGCGCATTGATCGCATCCACCGGCAGGTCGCGTGCCAGCAGCTGTTCGGCGCGCAGCAGCGCATGCAGCGTGGCATCACTTTCACCCAGGCGCTGCAGCAGTGCCTCGCCCGACGCGGCATCGGCACGCGACTGCGCGCTGCGCACCGCATTGGCCAGCGCCACCGCGCTCACTTCCGGGTCGGCTGCGGCGCCATCCAGCAGCTTCTCCGCGCGCTGCCAGTGGCCGTGTTCGTAGGCCTGCAGGCCATCGATCAGGCGCACGCGGCCCTGCTTGCGGCGGTACCGGCCCCAAGCGCGGAACGGCGCCGCCACCAGGCTCCACAGCAGCCACAGCACCAGCACGCCGATCACCGACAGCAGGGCCACCTTGGGCAGGTTGCTGTGGTAGTCGTAGCCGCCGTAGCGCAGGGTCACTTCGCCGTAACGGTTCAGATCATCGGTGCCGAGCCATTGCGCAGCCACCACGCCGATGGCCACGGCCAGCAGCAGTACGACCAGGGATTGCAGGGGTTTCATCGGGCGTTACCTCCGGTCGGTCTGGGAGCGCAGTTGTTGCAGGGTGCTGCCAAGCACGCTGCTCTCGGCCTGCAGGGGGGCCTTGCGCAAGGCCTGAAGTTCAGCATGTTGCGCGCGCAGGCCCGGTGAATCCGGCCAGCGCCGCTGCGCCCAGTGGGCCACGCGGTTCAGCGCGGCATCACGGCCGCTGCGGTCGCCACGCTCGATGGCCGCGCGGGCCAGGGTCAGTTCCAGCTGCAGCGCGTCATCGGCGGCGGCGCGCTCGGCCTGGGTCAGCGGGCCGTTCAAGCGGGTCGGGGTGATATCCACGAAGGGCGCCAGCGCCGATTGCCACCACGGCTTGGCAGCCGCTTCGGCCGGCGAGGGCGGCAGCTCGGAGGGCAGTCCCTGCAGCGCCTGGGCAACGGCATTCAGTCGGTGCAGCGCCTGCACGCGCGGGCCCGTGCCCAGTGCATCCAGCGCGTCGCGTTCCTGCACCAGCGCCTGGCGCAGGTTCAGGCCTTCGTTGTCCGGCAGGTCGGCCAATGCGGTGGCGGCCTGCGCATACAGGCGGCGCGCGCCTTCCACATCGTCGGCAAAGGCCAGCCGTTGCGCGGCCTGGGTCAGCAGCAGCTCGGCCTCGTCGCGCTGCACGGCCTGGCGGCCCTGGTTGGCACTTTCAGTCAGCCGGGTCAGGTTCTCCTCCAGCAGCGCGCTGCGCTGGGACAGGCCCAGCATTTCATCGCGCAGCACGCGGTTGGTGGCGGCAGCATCCTGCAGGCGCTGGCTGGTCGCGCGCTGGTCGCGGCGCAGGGCCTCGACGGTGGCCTCCAGCCCCTTCAGCTGCACGTCCGTGCTCTGTGCCTGTGCCGCCCGGTCGCGCTGCTGTTGCTGCCAGTAATGCCAGCCGGCGTAGCCCGCGGCGCCCAGCACTACCACCACCGCAAGCGGCAGCAGCCAGCGTGCAGGACGGCGGGAGGGGGCAGGTGGCGGGGTGTCGTTCATCGGGCTTCCTTGTCGGCGGCCTCGCCGGCGGGGAGCCAGCAGGCAGCGTTGGACACAGCATTACCGTTGGCGCTGAACCCGGCAAGCGTGTGCCGGGTGCCTGTTCAGGTCGCTGCCGGGGCAGTGAGCGCGGCGTGTGCGGCCGCCGTCACCTGGGTGACGGTGGGCCCTTCGCTGCGGACTACGCTGGCAAACCCCAGCGCCCGCGCCTGCTCGGCCAGGCGTTCGCTGGCGGCCAGCACGATGGCCTGTTCACACAGGCGCTGCTGCCAACCGGGGGACAGCTGCTGCCAGAAGCGCTGCAGGGCCTCGCCGCTGCTGACGGCCAGCAACCACGGCGTCCCCGAGTGGGCCAATCGCGCCAGTTTTCGCCGCGGTATCACCAGCGGCACCCGCTGGTAGATGTCGGCACGAATGATCCGCGCGCCCGCCGCCTCAAGCTGTGCGGCGATCAGGCCACGGCCGCCGGGCGCGGTCACCAGGCCGACATCCGTGCCGCGCACGTCGGCCAGCACCGGCAGGCGCAGCAGGCCTTCGCTGTCCATCCGCTGCGGTGCGTGCACGTCGGTGATGCCGTGCGCGTGCAGGGCGCGCGCGGTGCCTTCGCCCACGGTCAGCCACGGGCCACGCTGGGCCGCCGGCAGGTGCTGCAGTGCCGCAGCGGCCGCGACCGCCGCCGGGCTGGTGAACACCACGCGCGCGCAGGACAGCGCCCGGTTCAGCCACTGTTCGACCGCCGCGCCCTGCAGCCGCTGCAGCCGCCACGGCGACAACGCCACGGTGGCCCCGCCCAGCCTGGCCGCAGCCAGCCTCAGCCCGGCATGCTGTCCCTGCGGCCGCAGCGAGATCAGGGTCCAGCCAGTGGGTATCGTATGGTTGGCCATTGACGTCATTATGCGGGCCCTTCGTTGTCGTGGTTGCTGCTCGATGTCCGCTGATGCCCTGACCTCCTCGCTGGCCTCCCTGCAGGACGTGCTTGACTGCATGCCGGCGGTCCGTGCGATGCAGATCCGCCTGGATGGCTACGCCGATGGCGTGCTGCGCATCACCGCGCCGCTGGCCGCCAACGTCAACGACAAGGGCAACGCCTTCGGTGGCAGCCTGGCCTCGGTGCTGACCCTGTCGGGCTGGGCGCTGGTCAGCCTGCGCCTGCGCCTGGCCGGGCACGATGCCGAGGTCTACGTGGCCGACAGCAACCTGCGCTACCTGGCCCCGGTCTACGAAGACCTGCACGCCCACGCCGAAACCGCCGAAGCCAGCAGCTGGGATACCTTCCTGGCCACCTTCCGCCAGCGCGGCAAGGCCCGCATCAGCATTGTCGCCCGCCAGCCGGGGGCCGATGGCCGTTCGGCCGCCGAGCTGAGCGGTCGCTTCGTTGCCTTCGCCAAAGGGTAGGATGGCAGGCTGACGTCCTGGGGAAACCACCAATGCGCCGCCTGATCCAGTTCCTGATGTGCTCCCTGCTGCTGGTCAGTGCCGTGGCCGGTGCCGCTGCCGACGACCTCACCCGCAAGCAGCGCAAGCTGCTGGAAGAGACCCAGATCGCCTACGGCGCGACCATCCGCTGGGGCAGCATGGACGATGCCATTGCCTACCTGGACCCGGAGCTGCGCAAGGAAAAGCCGCCCACCGAGTTCGAGCTCAACCGTTACGCGCAGCTGCGCGTGTCCTCCTACCGCGAGCGCAGCAGCGCCTCGCTGGACGGTGGCCAGGTCGAGCGCCGGGTGGAAATCGGGGTGATCAACCAGAACACCCAGGCCGAGCGCACCGTGGTGGTGGTCGAGCGCTGGCGCTGGGACCCGGAAGCCAAGCGCTGGTGGCAGGCGGCCGGCCTGCCGGACCTGTGGAAGGGGCAGTGACGGGCCCCCTGCGGCTTGTGCGACAATCGGCGCCCGCTTAATCGACCCGTGACCTGAGTGAATTACGAAGAGTTGCTGGCCTTTGCAGGCCGAAACCCGATGCTGTCCGCTGCCCTGGTCGGCCTGACCGTGGCCCTCATCGTCACCGAAACCCGCCGCCTGTTCCGGGGCTACAAGGGCATCAAGCCGGCCGAGCTGACCCACCTGATGAATGCCGGTGGCGCGGTCGTGGTCGATCTGTCGCCCAGCGCTGACTTTGAAAAGGGTCACATTGCCGGCAGCCGCAGTGCCCAGGCGAGCGCCTTCAACGCCGAGCACAAGCTGGTGGCCAACGCCAAGCAGAGCCCGGTGGTGCTGGTGTGCCGCAGCGGCAACGCCTCGGAAACCGCCGCCAAGGCGCTGAAGAAGGCCGGTTTCGAGAAGGTCTTCGTGCTGGAAGGCGGCATTCCCGCCTGGCAGCAGGCCGAGTTGCCGCTGGTCAAGGGCCGCAACTGATTGCAGGGGATGGCGGAACTGGCCTTGTATGGGCCTGCCGCCGCCCCCAACCCTGTAGTTCGACACTCGTTTTCATTGCATTCATTGGAGTTACTGGAAATGTCCGAAGAGATCACCAACGGCGCCGCTGCGCCGGTCGATGCCGCCAACGGCCCCGCATTCACCGTCGAGAAGATCTACGTCAAGGACGTTTCCTTCGAATCGCCGAATGCCCCGACCATCTTCAATGACCAGGTGCAGCCGGAACTGCAGCTCAACCTGAACCAGCAGGTGCAGCGCCTGGGCGAGAACGCCTTCGAAGTCGTGCTGGCCGTCACCCTGACCTGCCAGGCCGGTGAGCGCACCGCCTACGTGGCCGAAGTGAAGCAGGCCGGCGTGTTCGGCCTGGTCGGCCTGGACCCGCAGTCCATCGACGTGCTGCTCGGCACCCAGTGCCCGAACATCCTGTTCCCGTACGTGCGCCAGCTGGTCAGCGACCTGATCCAGGCCGGCGGCTTCCCGCCGTTCTTCCTGCAGCCGATCAACTTCGAAGGCCTGTACGCAGAAACCCTGCGCCAGCGCCAGGAGCAGGGCGACGCACCGTCGCTGGCTGACTCCGAGCCGGCCGGCAACGCCTGATCCCCGCTGCGACGTCACGGATGAGCACTACCGCTGACAAGATCGCCGTGCTGGGCGCGGGTTCCTGGGGAACCGCGCTGGCCACCCTGCTTGCCCGGCACGGTCACCCGACCGTGCTGTGGGGGCGCGATGCCGCCGTGGTCGAAGCCATCGACCAGCGCCACGAGAACCCGCGTTACCTGCCGGGCATCCCCCTGCCGGACAGCCTGCGTGCGACCACCGACATGGCGGCCGCACTGCAGGATGCCGCCTGGGTGCTGGTGGTGACCCCGTCGCACGCGTTCAACGAAACCGTGCGTGCGCTGGCACCGCTGCGTCCGGCTGGTGCCGGCGTGGCGTGGGCCACCAAGGGTTTCGAACCCGGTTCGGGCCGCTTCCTGCATGAAGTGGCGCGCGAGATCCTGGGTGACGACGTGCCGCTGGCCGTGGTCACCGGGCCGTCGTTCGCCAAGGAAGTGACCTTGGGCCTGCCCACCGCCATCACCGTGCACGGTGACGTGCCGGAGTTCGCGCAGACCGTGGCCGAAGCCATGCATGGCCCGGCGTTCCGCGCCTATACGGGCGATGACATGGTGGGTGCCGAGCTGGGCGGCGCGATGAAGAACGTGCTGGCCGTGGCCACCGGCGTGGCTGATGGCATGCAGCTGGGCCTGAACGCCCGTGCCGGCCTGATCACGCGTGGCCTGAACGAGATGCTGCGGCTTGCCGCCGCCATCGGTGCCAAGCCGGAAACCCTGATGGGTCTGGCTGGCCTGGGCGACCTGGTGCTGACCTGCACCGGCGACCTGTCGCGCAACCGCCGCCTGGGCCTGGCCCTGGGCCGCGGGCAGACGCTGCAGGATGCCGTGCGCGAAATCGGCCAGGTGGTGGAATCGGTGCAGACCGCCGACGAAGTGATGCGACAGGCACGCCGCCATGGCATCGACCTGCCGATCTCTGATCGCGTTCGTGCCGTGCTGCACGGCGAGCAGACGCCTGCAGAAGGCCTGCGCGCCCTGCTGGCGCGGGAACAGAAACCGGAATACCCGGACACGCTGTTCAAGTGAACCGAAAAGCCCCGGCCACGCGCCGGGGTTTTTTTTGCGCGCGACGTCCGCCTCACTTCGCCCGTGGCGGCGCGCTGGTGTTGTCCATGTCCGAAAAGATCATCCACGGGCCATCGCCGACGCGCTGCAACGTGAGCGTGAACTTCCCGGTATCGCCCACATTGCTGCCGTAGGTGTACGCGCCGATGATGTAGCCGGTGCTGCCCTCTGTGGCATGCGCCAAGGCGCGCAACCGCAACGGGCTGCTGCCTTGGCCGGCATAGGCTGTCTCAATGGCCGCGCGCCCGCGCACCGGAGCATGCTCGCTCTGCAGCACGAATCCATCTTCGGTGAACAATGCCGCCAGTGCCTTCGCATCGCCGGAGCGCCAGGCCTGTTCGTAATCGCGCAGCACCCGGTCCAGGGCCGGGGGCAGGGCATCGTCGGGAAGTTGCGTGGCCGGCTGCTGTGCAGCGGCAGGCCCAGCCAGCAAAGCTACACAGAATAAGATCACGGCAAACCTTGAACCGCGCATGCGTCTGGGTCCTTGGCAGTCAGGGAAGCGGCCAGTGCAAGCCTAACGCCGGCCCATGCCCGATGGAATGCCCGCACCACGTAGAATCCCTCCGTCGCACACCACACACCCAAGGACAGGGAATGACGCCTCGCCATATCGGCTTCTCATGGATGATCGCGTTGCTGGCCGCGTGTTCGCAGGCCCCGGTACCGCAGGCGGGCACCGATTCCGCGCCGGCTGCTGCAACGCCGACCGACGCGCCCGCCGCCGCCACCGTGGTCGAACCAGAACCGACTATCGAAGACGACGTGGACCCTTCGGTGTGGGACAACGAAGGCGAGCCGGAAGAACAAACCCCCGGCGCGGAGCTCACTTGCAAGGACAATCCGCTGGCCACCCATTTCTTCACCCTGGTGGGCGGCAACACCGTGGACGACTGCGGCCGCGAGGACCCGAAGGTGCTGGCCGCGTTCAATGCCCTGATGCAGAACACCGCAGCGGCCGAAGTCAGCGACAAGGACATTCCTTCGCTGCGCAAGCGCCTGCTGAGCGGGCCCAGTGGACCGGGCGAGCTGGTGGTGCTGCAGGGTGAGCCGTGGTGGTTCTATACCGCCTGCCAGGCCCACGATTGCCCGGGCACCGCGCTGGCGATGCTGTACTCGCCCGAGCAGTCGAAGATGGTCGGCCGCCTGACCGCGCGCTGCCGGGTGTGGTGGCTGGGCGAACCCAGCGCCGAACAACGCGAGCAGATCGCGCAGCTGCGCCCGCTGGATGATGCCGCGTTGACGGAAGACAGCGCGCTCTGCGAGTGAGAGCGGGACTGGAATCAACGCCCGATTGCAGGGCAACTGATGGATGGTCCTGCCGATGCCAAGGAGAAAGCATGCAGAAGCTGGTAGTTGCCCTGATGATGCTGTCCCTCTTTTCCTGTGCGCGTGCGGCGAGCGCATCGCCTCACACGGATGCCGTGAGTGCAGCGCTCGTAAAGGCCCGGTTTGATCGTGCCTTGCCTTCTTTGGAAAAATGCCGGGAGGAACGCGAGCAAGGTCACGCTCTGATATGTGCCCACATGCATGCGGCAATCCTGAAAAATCAGGGCAATGGACGCGAGTGGGCCCGAAGCATGATGTTCCTTCGCGGCACCGCGCACTTGGCCACGGGCACGGACGCTGCTGAGCTTTCCAGAAGCTTCGCCGGCGTCGACTTCCAGGCCATTGCAGCGCTGCCCCGTTACACAATGACCCGGCCGGACGGCAGCCTGGTAATCCCTACGCTGGGTGCCGACGCTGCGGCGGGAACCCGCTGGTCTGACAGCGTCGGCAAGAGCTATCTCGTCAGGATCGAAACCGACGCGGGCCACTCGGTCGCGATGGTGGATACCGGTGCCCCCGCCGCATTGAGCATGTCAGGCCGTACTGCAGACGCGCTTGGCATCAAACGCGTCGTTGCAACCATCAAGGGTACGGCAATGCTGTTGGACGCCGACATCCCGGTGCACCAGGAAGAACTACGTTTTGCCGAACATGTTCGCATTGGACCCATGGAACTCCGTAATGTCCTGGTCCAGGTCAATCCACGCGATCAGGAAGATGGCGCAATTATCGGCATGGGCCTGCTCGCGAAGTTCAGCAACGTCAGCTTCACGGAAGGCGAGATTGCATTCGATCAGCCCAGGCCTATCGGGAGCAAGTCGGCACCCTTCAAGTTCGCGCACGACATGGGTCTGGGCGCAAGTCTCGTGATCTTCAATGTAGATACGCAGGGTGCTGTTCGTAAGGCGATGTTTGATACCGGCCTGACGGCATTGATGGCTTATACAAGCGAGCTGGCAGTGCGCACCGCGGGCGAAGTCACGTCTGAAGACCCACCTGATGTTGGCGGAAGAAGGGGCATCCCTTACAAGTTCTCCAGGCAGAGCGCTTCCTTCAACGGTATCAATCTGATCGACGCGCCCACCGTCCTGCTGTGGAAGTCGCCTCGCACTCTGCCCTTCGAAGTGATGTTGGGGGGGCAGATCCAGAAGGCCTTCAACGCCCAGATCGATTTCGACAACGGAAACCTGTACTTCTGGCCACCAACCGCAGAGCAGCAGCGGCTTGTGTGCGGGAAACAGCCCAAGGATGAGGGACCACCCAAGGACAACGCCACCTATTGCGGGTGATGCAACCGCACAGATAGCGCCGGGCCATGCCCGGCGCATTGTCCGCACCGCGCGTCATTCCTCCGGACGCATGCGCGCGGTGGCCTGCCCATTGATGGCCAGGCAGGCCATGATCAGACCCTCCATCACCCGGTCGCCGGGGTAATCCTCATCCGGGCCGTTCTGGCGGATGCGTTCGCCCGCCAGCAGCATTTCCAGGGCGATGGTCAGGCCGGCGCGTGCGCAATCTACATCGGCCAAGGCGATGCGGCGGCCGATGCGCAGCTCCGGTTCGGGCCAGGGCTGGCCATCGGCGGCGGCGCCGCAGCCGATGTCCTTCAGGGCGTTGATGAAGGCGCTGCCCGGGCGGGTCGACGGGGCGTCGTCGTCCTCGCTGTTGGCAGGCGTGTGAGCGGGAAACTTCGGTGTGGTCATGGCGAGAGCTCCGTGCAGACAGTCGGTAGCCGCCACACAAAGGTGGCGGGCGGAGACGTGGCTCGAAAACCGGTGACAGTGAACCGGCAGGCACAAGGCCTCCACGCTCCGCCCGCCATAGCCGGCAGACGGATTGCCAACCGGCGCCACACGGGGTGACGCCGGCTGGCAAGCGCAAACACTTCACTGTCAAAAGCTCCGGGTTTTCGAGGCCCGGCCACCCGTTGTCGGTGGCACGTCATCTGTACTCGCTTGCTTGCGCTGCGCCCATCAGACAAGTTGCAAACCCGTTCGATGCGAGACGCTTTCGGCATTTTTGCATGCTGTTAAGTCGCGCAAGAGGCAGGCGCCGCAAGGCCCGCCAGGATGCGGGGAATATGCGACATGCGTCGAGGTTGCCGCGCAGGCCACGGGCGCCGCTGCCGGTCGATGGCGACATGTCTGGCGGTCGCGCGGGGTACGCGCTGGCAGCTGATACGCTTGGGCCCAATGGTCCGTGCGACCAAGGAGTGGATCGGCAATGGAGTTTGATTCGATCAGCCCTGCCATCAGCGGGGTGATGGGCGGAATGCTCGCGACGGCGCTGGTCGCGCGCTGGTCGCGCGATCTGCCTGGCGGCTACAGAGGTGAATCCCGCCAGCGCCTCGCCCGTGAGCATCGTGTGTCCATCTGGACGGCGAATGCACTGTTCTTTGTCGGCCTCTTTTCTGGCGTGGCGCTCTACCCGCTGGGTGGTTTCGCGAATACGGACTGGCGGCCGTTGCTCTGGGGCTTCGGCCTGGCATCCGTGCTTCCCCTGCTTGCGATTGCCGTTGTTTCGCTTCTCTCTGGTCGCAGGCTGAAAGAGGGATTCGTTGCGTTCGCGCTGGGCCAGGGCAGCCCTGTGTGGGTGACCTATCTTCCCTTGGGTGCGGGTGTCGTGGCATTTGGATTTGCGGTTGCCGATCTGGCGAGCTGATTCATGTTGGCGATGCGCGTCTGCCGCCCACTACTTCCCCCAGCGCCACCCCGGCGGCGCGCCTTTCAGCCAGCAGACCAGCACAAGCACCAGAATCACCGCCCACGTGTACAGCTGGAACGCCACGGGCCGTTGGATCGGGGAGAACAGGAACGGGCCCGCCGGCAGCAGCACGAGTGCCACGGCATAAACCACCCAGCCCTGCCAGGCGCAGGGCAAGCCCCAGCCCCAGCCGTATCGCTTCCGTGTGAACCAGTATTTCCTGTCGTCCATGCGTGTGTTGTACCACCTTGTGGGTACCGCTCCAACCGTCACCCCCGTTCACCCCGGCAGCAGCGAGAATAGGGCGCCGGGCACGCGCTGATGCGTGCCACTCACTGCCTGCAGGATCGCGAAGATGTCCAACACTCCTTTTGGCGAATCGTCATGCGCTGCCGCTGCCAGCGGTTGCGTCGAGGTCCGCGGTGCGCGCGAGCACAACCTGAAGAATGTCGACGTCTCCATTCCGCGCAATGCACTGGTGGTGTTCTCTGGCGTCTCGGGTTCGGGCAAGTCATCGCTGGCCTTCGGCACCGTTTACGCCGAAGCGCAGCGACGCTACTTCGAGTCCGTCGCACCCTACGCGCGGCGGCTGATCGACCAGGCCGGCGTGCCCGATGTGGATGCGATCGACGGGCTGCCGCCAGCGGTGGCGCTGCAGCAGCAACGTGGTGCCAGCAACGCGCGGTCATCGGTGGGTAGTGTCACCACGCTGTCCAGCCTGGTGCGCATGATGTATTCGCGGGCCGGTACCTATCCAGCCAAACAGCCCATGCTGTACGCCGAGGACTTCTCGCCCAACACGCCGCAGGGCGCCTGCACCACCTGCCACGGCCTTGGCCACGTGTACGAGGTGACCGAGGCGCTGATGGTGCCCGATCCTTCCCTCAGCATCCGTGAGCGCGCCATCGTTTCCTGGCCACCGGCCTGGCACGGCCAGAATCTGCGCGACATCTTGGTCACGCTGGGCTACGACATCGATGTGCCGTGGAAGAAACTGCCGAAGAAGGACCGGGACTGGATCCTGTTCACCGAGGAAGCGCCGAGCGTACCGGTCTATGCCGGCTTCACCCCCGCCGAAACCCGTGCCGCGCTCAAGCGCAAGCTGGAGCCCAGCTACATGGGCACCTATACCGGCGCGCGCCGCTACGTGCTGCACACGTTTGCCAACACGCAGAGTGCGCTGATGCGCAAGCGTGTGTCCCGCTACATGGAAGGCAGGCTGTGCCCGGCCTGCGAAGGCAAGCGGCTCAAGCCCGAAGCCCTCTCGGTCACCTTCGCGGGCGTGGATATCGGCGAGTTCATGCGGTTGCCGCTGGATCAGCTGGCAGAGCTGCTGGATCCGATTGCGGCGGGGGATCTCAGCGCGCACAACCCGGGCACAGGCACCAGCCGCACCGCTACGGGCCGCGATCGCCGCCAACGGGCTGCCGCTGGCCGTGCAAGCCACGCGGCAGCACCGGATGTGCGGCGTACGTCGGCAATGTCCGAAGAAAAGCAGCTTGCGGCACAGCGACTGGCTGCAGGAGTCATGGCACGCGTGCACCAGCTGCGTAGCCTGGGCCTGGGCTATCTGTCTCTGGATCGCGCAACACCGACGCTGTCTGCCGGCGAACTGCAGCGCCTGCGATTGGCCACGCAGTTGAGCTCGCTGCTGTTCGGCGTGCTGTATGTGCTCGATGAGCCCTCGGCGGGCCTGCATCCTGCCGACAGCAAGGCGCTGTACGACGCACTGGACCGGCTGCGCGACGGCGGCAACTCGGTGTTCGTGGTCGAACACGATCTGGAACTGATGCGCCGCGCGCAGTGGCTGGTGGATGTTGGCCCCGAGGCGGGCGAGCACGGTGGACGCGTCCTCTACAGTGGCGAGCCTGAAGGCCTGCGCCAGATCGCGGACTCGCGCACGGCCCGCTATCTGTTCGACCAGGTACCCGCACCCGCCAGCCGGCAGCGCAGCGCGCTCAGCTGGCTGGAGCTGCAGGACATCCACCGGCACAACCTGAAGGGTGTGGACGCGCAGGTACCGCTGGGCCTGCTGACCGCGGTGACCGGCATTTCCGGCTCCGGCAAATCCAGCCTGATGGCGCAGGCCTTGCCGGAGCTGATGCTGCTGCACCTGGGCCATGAGCCGGTGGAGGACACCGCTGAAAGCACACCGACCGATGGCCCTACGGTGATTGAAGCAACGCGCGGCCGGCTGGCGGGCGATGTCGATGCCATCCAGCGGGTCGTGCAGGTGGACCAGAAGCCGATCGGCCGCACGCCGCGTTCCAACCTGGCCACCTACACCGGGCTGTTCGACCACGTGCGCAAGCTGTTTGCCGCGACGCCTGCAGCGCGCCGTCGAAAGTTCGACGCAGGCCGCTTCTCGTTCAATGTGGCCAAGGGCCGCTGCGAAACCTGTGAAGGCGAAGGCTTCGTCAGCGTCGAGCTTCTGTTCATGCCCAGCGTCTATGCGCCGTGCCCCACTTGCCACGGCGCGCGCTACAACGAGGCCACGCTGAAGGTGCTGTGGAACGAGCGCACCATCGCAGAGGTGCTGCAGATGACGGTGGACGAAGCGCATGCGTTCTTCAGCGAGGAAGATGCCATCGCGCGGCCGCTGCACTTGTTGAAGGAAATCGGTCTGGGCTATCTGCGGCTGGGCCAGCCGGCCACCGAGCTTTCAGGCGGTGAGGCGCAACGCATCAAGCTCGCCACCGAGCTGCAGCGCAGCCAGCGTGGGCGCAGCCTGTACGTGCTGGATGAGCCCACCACGGGCCTGCACGCATCCGATGCGGACCGGCTGATGGTGCAGCTGCAGCGCCTGGTGGCGGCGGGAAACACGGTGGTGATGATCGAGCACGACATGCGTGCGGTCGCGCAGGCCGACTGGGTGATCGACGTCGGGCCGGGCGCAGGTGGAGCGGGCGGCACCATCGTGGCAAAGGGAACACCGCATCAGGTCGCGCGTGCGAAAGGCAGCAGGACGGCGCCGTTCCTGGCGCAGGAGTTGTCGAGGAGCGCTTGAGTTGAGTTCTGCATGACCGAGCATGGCCAGCTGGGCAACCGGGTATGGTCATCGGCCAGCAGCACATAACCACTCGGCATTTCTGCATTGGGGCGCGAGCGGGGTTAATGAATGTGCAATGTCTGGCGCGCCCCTCGCGGCGCGCAGGCAGCGCTTCCCCCACTACCCGTACGCCCCACGATGACGACTGCTCGTTCCTCACTGCGCCCGCGATTGCTGGCGTTGGCGGTGTTGCTTGCCACCGCGTCCCCCGCACTGCATGCCCAGTCCACCACCGGCGCCATCGCCGGCCTCGCGCCTCCTTCGGCGCAGCGCATCTTCGTCCGCAGCGACACCGGCCTCACCCGTGAGGTGACGGTGGACGCGCGTGGCCGCTACACCATCGGCCAGCTGCCGCTGGGCCGCTATTCCGTGGAAGCACGCGATGCCGACGGCAAGGTGCTGCAGACCCGTGAGGGCGTTGCGCTGACCGTGGGCACCAGCACCGAGGTCTCGTTCGGTGAGGTCACGCGCCTGGATGGCGTGCAGGTCAGCGCTGATCGCGCGGCGGCTGCGATCGACGTCAGCAGCGTGGATTCGCGCACGGTGATCACCGCCGAGCAGCTGCAGCGCCTGCCGCTGGGCCGCTCGGCCGAGGCCATCGCCCAGCTTGCACCGGGCGTGGTCGGCAACGGTGGCAACGGCAGCTATGCCGGCCCGACCGGCGCGCAGCTGGTCAGCTTCGGCGGTTCGTCGGCGGCCGAGAACGCGTACTACATCAACGGCTTCAACAGCACCGATCCGCTGCGTGGCCTGGGCGGCCTGACGCTGCCCTATGGCAGCATCGACCAGCAGGAAATCTACACCGGCGGCTACAGCGCCAAGTACGGCCGTTCCGATGGCGGCGTCATCAACGCCGTCGGCAAGCGCGGCACGAATGACTGGCACTTCGGTGGGCAGTTCACCTGGGAGCCGGCCTCCACGCGCTCGGACAAGGACGACGTGCGCTACCCGGGCGACGGCGCGCTGTACTCACCGGAGAGCAAGGACCGCGAGTGGGTGACCACACAGAGCATCTACGCCGGCGGCCCGCTGATCGAAGACAAGCTGTTCTTCTTCGGCTCCTACGAACTGGAGCGCCGCGAAGGCACCGACGTCAAGAACGTCGAGGCGACCAACTCCTACTCGAAGTATGAGTACAACCGTCCGCGCTGGTACGCCAAGCTGGACTGGAACATCACCGACAACCACCTGCTGGAGCTGACCGGCGCCTCCAGCCGCAACGTGTTCCGCGGCGACATCTTCGCCTACGACTACGACACGCTGACCCGTGGCGCGCAGCGCGGCAAGGAAGACACCACCAAGACCGGCGGCGACCTGTGGACGGCCAAGTACACCGGCTACCTGACCGACCGCCTCACCGTGAGCGCGCAGTACGGCGAGATGAAGACCGATGATTACATCGGCAATCCCGCCTATGACGGCAGCCTGACCTACATCAACAGCGCCAACCTGCAGAACCCGGCGCTCAACGGTGGCACGCCGATCACCAATGCGCAGACCACCTCGCTGCTGGTCGACCCCGCGCGCGGCAACCGCAGCAACAACCTGCGCCTGGATGCGAACTATGTGCTGGGAGACCACAGCATCACCGTGGGCATCGACAACCAGAACGCCCGCGCGCTCAACCGTGGCTCGGTGGCATCGGCCGATGGCTACTACTGGATCTACGGCCAGTCGAACCCGAACGTGCCGATCAATACCGGCCTGGGCGTGCCGGCCACCGGCGGCATCCGCAATGGCCAGGACGGCTACTACGTGCGCCAGTACATCTACAGTGCACTGGCGTCGGTGCGCGCATCGCAGCGGGCGCAGTACATCGAGGACAACTGGCAGGTGACCGACCGCCTGCTGCTGAACCTGGGCCTGCGCCTGGACCAGTTCACCAACTACAACCGTGATGGCGATGCCTACATCAAGCAGACCAGCGGGCAGTGGGCGCCGCGCTTGGGCTTCAGCTGGGATGTCGGCGGCGACGGCCGCTTCAAGGTGTTCGGCAACGTGGGCCGCTACTACCTGGCGCTGCCGCTGAACCCGGCGTTCAATGCGGCCGGTGCAACGCTGGCAACCTCGACGTACTACACGTACGGCGGCATCGACAGCAACGGCTACCCGACCGACCTCACCCAGTTCTCCGATGCGGTTTCGTCCAACAACAACTATGGTCTGCTGCCGGACGCGAAGACGGTGGCCACCTCCGGCATCAAGCCGTCGTTCCAGGATGAATTCATCCTCGGCTTCACCAAGGCACTGGGCCAGGACTGGGTGTACGGCGCGAAGGCGACGTACCGCGTGCTGCGCAGCGGCGTGGACGACTACTGCGATATCGATGCAGTACTCGGAAAGGCCAGCAGCCTCGGCTACAACGTGACCAAGGACAGCAATCCGGTCAGCTGCTGGCTGATCAACCCGGGCCGTGCGAACACCTTCAATCTGGTCGACACCGGCGGCAACTACGTGAGCGTGCCGCTGACCAATGCCGAGATGGGCTTCCCGAAGTTCAAGCGCAACTACTACGCGGTGAACCTGTCGCTGGAACATCCGTTCGACGGGCGCTGGTACGGCCGCGCGGACTACACGTGGTCGCGCAGCTACGGCACCACCGAAGGCCAGCTGCTGTCGGGCATCGGCCAGACCGCGGTGTCGACCACGCAGGCCTGGGATTACGCCCAGCTGATGGAGCACACCAACGGGCCGCAGAGCAACGACCACACCCACCAGTTCAAGCTGCACGGCTACTACCAGCTGACGCCGGAATGGCTGGTCTCGGCCAACGTGCGGGTGATCTCGGGCACGCCCTTCAGCGCACTGGGTTCGTATGGCCCGAACTTCGAAGATCCTTCCGGCTATGGCATCGCCTACCACTTCTACAACGGCCAGCCGGCGCCTCCGGGCAGCCAGGGGCGCCTGCCGTGGCTGAAGCAGCTGGACCTGGGCGTGTCCTACCGCCCGGCCGCGGCCGAGGGTCGACTGGGCTTCAACCTGGATGTCTTCAATGTGTTCAACAGCCAGGTCGCGCTGTGGAAGTCGCCGTACTCCGAGCTGGACCCGGGCCAGCCTGACCCGTTGTACGGCGCAGCGACCGTGCGCCAGGCACCGCGCTCGCTGCGGGTGAGCGTGAGTTACGACTACTGAGGGAGGGGCTCGGCGCTACCGGGGTCGGAAACCCCGTGTAGAGCCGAGCCCATGCTCGGCTGCGATCAGCCGGATGCAAAGCAGCCGAGCATGGGCTCGGCTCTTGTGTCTTGGAATGGCGCCCTGATCAGGCACAATTCCCCCGGTGACCCCGGGAGGCTCCGATGACGCTGCCTCGGCTCTTAAGCCTTCGAGCTTGCAAAGTAGATTCAGCGCGTCGGCGGCCTGACACCGCCTTGGAACTTGAACGGTATCTTAGGCCCACCTTCGGGTGAGAGCCTGCACTCACAAGGGCAAGTCTGGCGGCTTCCGATCACGATCGTAAGTTCAAGCTGGAGCAAGATCATGCAAGTAATCGGCAATGACATGGCCAAGGCGACCTTTGATGTTGCCCTGCCACTGTCCGACGGCAAGTACCGCACCAAAGCCAAATTTCCCAATACGACCAAGGGTTGTACGGAATTTCTGGCGTGGCG